>CANCDA010000227.1 GCA_947374705.1 Comamonadaceae bacterium
CCGTCTTGATGCGCGCCGCCGACAACCAACTGATGCTGCCCAATTTTGTGGCCCGCACCAAGATGGCCGACGGCGTGCTGCGCCCAGTGATCGAGCAGACTTTTCCATCCTCATTGGCCCCGGCGGCTTCGCCCTTGTGCAAGATGTGAAGGGTTGACCTCAAAGACAAAAGGGGCCGCGTGGCCCCTTTTTTAATGGCAAGCCAGTGATGAATTGACGAGATGGGTTTGCTTCGATGGTGTTGAAATGTTTGTTGCGCTGAAGATAGGGAGCGGTGGCAATCTCAGCCTGTTTGTCACATACCGACCAGAGCAAACATCACTGTTACCGACGCCCCCAATTTCCGACGAAATTCCTCTACTAAACTACGCTGCAAAAAGGAGCTTTATGGAACGATGTCCCTGGTGTGAAGGCTTTGAGCTCTACCGCGTTTATCACGACACAGAATGGGGAGTTCCACTTTGGGAGAATCAAGCGTTATTTGAGCTTCTGATCCTGGAAGGGGCACAAGCGGGCCTGTCTTGGTCAACCGTCCTGAAGAAGCGGGAAAACTATCGTATTGCCTTTGATCATTTCTCTCCGGAGAAGATCGCTCGGTATGACGATCAAAAGGTGGCCGAACTTCTGGCCAATCCCGGCATCATTCGAAACCGGCTAAAGATAGCTGCAGCCATCACCAATGCCAAGGCATACCTTTCTCTACAGGACAGTGGGCAAACTTTCAGTGGCTTCCTCTGGCAATTCGTTAATGACACCCCGATTCAAAATGCTCGCCACTCACTTAACGAAGTACCGTCAAGAACTCATGCGTCGGATGCAATGAGCAAAGCACTGTTGAAGGCTGGATTTAAATTTGTCGGGTCAACTATTTGCTATGCATTCATGCAAGCCTCTGGCATGGTGAATGACCACCTTGTCACCTGCCATCGTTATTCCGAGGAAAAACACTAATCCCACCCCATGGTCCCGCAGGTAGTTCAGCAGCGCTGTTTCGTCACGGGTCAGCATGGTTTTATTTGGATAGATGAGATTGGCGCTATATCAAGACGCTTTACTTCTTGCAGTCCTTTGACACCCTCTACCCCTCCCCCCGCGTCACCCCGCCATCGGCTCCAGCGCCTTGGCCCGAAACTCGCGCGGGCTCAGGCCCGTGTGTTTGCGGAAAAAACGGCCGAAGTAGGTCTCGTCGGAAAAACCCAGGATGTTGGCCAGTTGTTTGATGCTGGCGGTGGTGTAGATCAATTCGCGCTGGGCCTCGTGGATGAGGCGCGCGTTGATGACGTCCAGACCAGACATGCCCAGCACCTCGCGGCACAGGCGGGACAGTTGTCCCGGCGTGATGCTCAGCGCGTCGGCGTAGGTGGCGATAGGCAGGTGCTTCTTGTAATCGGCGTCCACCATGGCGCGGAATTTTTCAATCTGCTGCGACTTGCGTGAATTCACTTTCAAGGCCAGGGGTTCGACGGCCTTGCCCAGCCGCGCGATGTGCACGCACACGGCGGTCAGCAAGGACAAGCCCATGGCCATTTGGCCCGGGGCATGGCTGTGCGCCTCTCGCTCAATGGCCAGAAACAGCGGCATGAGCACCTCGACGTGGTCACTGGTCTTGTCCAGCGCAATGACGGCGGGTTGACGCAGGGTGTGCAGCAGCTCGGGCATGACGACGCTCGCCAGCGACTCCAAAGGCCGCTGGGCCGCGGTGACTACCGGGCCATCCACCTCGGGCGAGAAGTCAAAACCATGCACAGATTGTGCGGGAATCAAAACCAGACAAGGGGCCTGCATCCGCAGCCTGGCGTTGTCAATCAAGGCCTCGCCACCGCCCTGGGTGAGGTACAGAATCTGGATAAAGGCGTCGTGCTTGTGCGGCCTGATTTTCCAGTTGTAGGAGCGGGAGCGTTGCGGGATCCACTCGAAGTCAAACGAGTTGTGCCAGCTGGGCTGGGCCTGGTCGCCGTACAGCGCATAGTTCGGGATAACCCTGGTGGCCACAAGCTGCTCCAAAATGATGCGCGAATTGTCTGGGTCTTGGCGTGAATTGTCAAACACCGACATGGCTTGAAAAAGAACAATTCTCCCATTGCATTTGAAGCACTTGAAGGAAGAAAGCATGCCCGCCCAGACCGCCATGTCCCCTGCGTCCCCTCCCCATTGGCTGGCCTTGGAGGGCCGGGTCTGCGCCGTCACCGGTGCGGCCAGCGGTATTGGTGCGGCCATCGCCCGTGCGCTAGCGGCTGCGGGCGCGCACGTGGCGCTGCTGGACCGCAACACGGCGGGCAGCGAAGCCGTGTCCGCTGAATTGCGTGCGACGGGTGCGACGGCCATCACCGTGGCATGTGATACCTCCATCGAAGCCAGCGTCATAGCCGCCGCGCAGCGCGTGCAGGATGAACTGGGGCCCTGCTACAGCCTCATCAACAACGCAGGCATGCTGCGTGCTGGCGGCTTGGACGCGGTCAACCTGGAGGACTGGAACGCGGTGCTAGCCGTTAACCTCACGGGCTACCTGCTGTGCGCCCGCGCCTTCTATGCGCAGATGCGCGAGGCGGGCAGCGGCAGCATCGTCAACGTGGCCTCCATCGCCGGTCTCACGCCGCAAACCATGAGCGGCGCCTACAGCGCCAGCAAGGCCGGGGTTTTGCTGCTGTCGCGCCAGATGGCGGTGGAGTGGGGGCCGCAGGGTGTGCGCAGCAATGCAATCTGCCCCGGCATGATCCGCACGCCTTTGTCGGCCAAGTTTTATGAAGAGCCCGGCTTTGAAGCCAAACGCGCGCGGGTCACCGCCAGCCGCCGCGTGGGCGAGCCGCAAGACATTGCCGATGTGGCCCTGTTTTTGGCCAGCCCGCGCTCGGCTTATGTCAACGGTGCAGAGCTGGCCGTGGATGGCGGCATGTCGTCGATGCTGATGGACATGGTGCCTAGGCCAGGCTTTAACCAAACTTCTTGAACTGATAACACCATGTCAAAAAACATTGCATACGACCTCGTCGTCATCGGCTCTGGCGCAGCCGGGCTGACCACCGCCATCGTCGCCAAAAAACGCGGCCTCAACGTGGTGGTGTTGGAGAAGGAACCCGTGTTCGGCGGCACCACCGCGCTCTCAGGCGGTGTGTTGTGGATCCCCATGGGGCCTCATGGCCGCCAGCAAAACCCGGCCGACACGCGCGAGGCCGTGCGCACTTACATGATGCAGGAGACGGGCTCGTTTTATGACGAGGCGGCCGTCACGGCTTTCATGGACAACGGCCCCAAGATGGTCGAATTTTTTGAGCGTGAGACCGAGATGAAATTCGTCCCCACGCTCTACCCCGACTACCACCCCGACGTGCCCGGTGGCGCTGCCATCGGCCGCTCCATCCTGGCCGCGCCCTATGACATCCGCGGTCTGGGTCAAGACATGGCGCGGCTCAAACCGCCGCTCAAGACCATCACCTTCATCGGCATGATGTTCAACTCCAGCAACGCCGACCTCAAGCATTTCTTCCAGGTCACCCAGTCCTTGACCTCTTTCATTTACGTGGCCAAGCGCTTGGTGACGCACTTGAAGGAGCTGGCGCTGTATGGCCGTGGCATCCAGGTCACCAGCGGTAACGCGCTGGCCGCTCGGCTGGCCAAATCAGCGTTGGACTTGGGCATCCCCATCCTCACCCGCAGTCCAGCGCAAGAAATCGTAATGGAGAACGGCAAGGCTGTGGGTGTGCGTGTCACCGGTGAAGGTGGCGACTACCGCATCAGCGCCCAACACGGCGTGGTGCTGGCCTGCGGCGGGTTTCCGCACGATGTGAAGCGCATCGCCCAGGCCTACCCGCATGTGGCGCGCGGTGGTGAGCACCTCTCGCCCACGCCCACC
>CANCDA010000228.1 GCA_947374705.1 Comamonadaceae bacterium
GTGTTCATAAATGGTCTATGCATTTGTAATACAGAGATCATTGTAGGTAACACGCATTGAAAGTCAATGTTTTAAAGGTATGCCACCGTCGCATGCTTGAGGTCGCATGGTGAGACCAGGGATGTGTCACTACGGTGCCAGTGACAAGGCGACATCCCCCACATAGCCCAAACTGCTGCCCCCCGTGTTGTCAGCATCCGCCCCAATGGCCAGGCCAATGAGGGGAGGAATGGTGTCGGTTTCTTCGCCGAAGGCGCGGCGGAAGTCTTGCGCCAGATCGCGCTCTTGCGGGAGCCAGGTTTTGAGCTGGCTGTCGCCTGAAGTCACCACCACATAGCGTACGCGGCGGGTGAAGGCGTTGGGCAGTTCGGTGTTGACGGGGAGTTTGTGGTCCCACACGTAGCACAGGGTGGCGGCGGGGATATATTGGCCGCTCATGGAGCGGGCGGCGCGTAAAAAGCTGCGCTCGAACAGGCCCAGATTTTGGGTGGGCATGTCAAACAAGGCGCAGACCTTCAGTGGCGTGTCATCCCCTTTTTTGTGCCGTAAATCGGCGTCGCGCAAGGGCTGGTCTAGCCGCCAGCGCCAGCTCAGTTGGCTGCCCTGGCCCACGCTCAAGCGGGGCAGGTCGTGTTGCAGCGTGCCGTAGGATTTATCGGCCACCACGCGCAGCACGCGCACACCGTCCAGGCTGATGAGGTCGAACTGGCTGATGGGTTTGGTGGAGCCGGGGAAGGGCAGCACTTTCCACGGGGCGGGGATGGCTTCGCTGCTGGATTTGGAAAAGGCGGTGATGGATTGGGTTTGTGAGAAAGCGCTTGCTGTGAACCACAAACCAGCCAGCAGCCCAAGCCAGAACGGGGGCTTAGTCAAGCAAGGCCTGTGCGAATTCCCGCGCATTGAAGGTCTCCAGTTCTTCCAGCTTCTCCCCCACGCCGATGAAGTAAACCGGCACGGGACGCTCGCGTGCAATGGCCGCCAGCACACCTCCCTTGGCCGTGCCGTCCAGCTTGGTGACGATCAGGCCGGTCAGGCTCAGCGCATCGTCAAAAGCGCGCACCTGGGCCAGGGCGTTTTGGCCGGTGTTGCCGTCAATGACGAGCAGCACTTCATGGGGGCCAGTTTGATCCGCTTTTTGCACCACGCGTTTGATCTTGCGCAACTCTTCCATCAAATGCAGCTGGGTGGGCAGGCGGCCCGCCGTGTCCACCAGCACCACGTCTTTGCCTCGGGCCTTGCCCGCGCTCACGGCGTCAAAGCAGACGGCAGCGGGGTCGCCACCTTCCTGGCTGATGATCTCTACCGTGTTGCGGTCGGCCCAGACCACGAGTTGCTCGCGCGCCGCCGCGCGGAAGGTGTCGGCCGCCGCCAGCAGTACGCTGGCCCCGTGGTTGGCCAAGTGGTGAGTGAGCTTGCCAATGGAGGTGGTTTTGCCCGCGCCGTTCACGCCTACCACCATGATGATGGTGGGGTGGTGTGCGCCGATTTGGAGCGGTTTTTGCAGCGGGGCCAGCAACTCGGTCAAGCCTTGCGCCAGCAGGGCTTTGACGGCGGAGGGTTCGGTGGTTTTGCTGTCTTTGACGCGGCGCTTGAGGTCGTCCAGCAAATACTGCGTGGCTTTCACGCCGGTGTCGGCCATGAGCAAGGCAGATTCCAGGTCTTCATAGAGCTGATCGTCGATGCGCGTGCCGGTGAAGACGGTGGTGATGCTGGAGCCGGTTTTGCGCAGGCCGGCCTTGAGCTTGTCTAGCCAGGATTGGCGCTCGGGGGCGGGCGTGGGGGCTGGTTCGGCCTGTGGCGTGGGCAGCGGCGCAGGCTCTGTCACCAGGGTAGGGGCTGGCGAAGTAGCGCTGACCTCAGGCGCTTGGGGCGCATCAGGCGGGGGAGCGGAAAAGAGTTTTTTCTTGAAAAAGCTGAACATAGTGGACGTTCTTAGAATCAGAGCATTCTATGAAACGTCTCACCCACCTACTCCCCCCGCTTTTATTGACCCTGATTGGCCTCATGGCGGGCCACTTGGCGCAGGCGCAAACCCCAGCGCCAAGCTCAGCAGCGCCCCGCCCCCAGGCCGAGCAATTCACTCTGCCCAATGGCCTGACGCTCATCGTCAAGCCCGACCGCCGCGCTCCCACTGCCGTGCACATGCTGTGGGTGCGCGTGGGTGCGATGGACGAGGTGGATGGCCACTCGGGCCTGGCCCATGTGCTGGAGCACATGCTGTTCAAGGGCACGCCCAGCTTGAAACCGGGCGAGTTTTCGCGCCGCGTGGCGGCCTTGGGCGGGCGTGAAAACGCCTTCACCAGCCTGGACTACACCGGTTACTTCCAGCAAATTCCGGCCACGCGGCTGGCTGATGTAATGAAGCTGGAGGCCGACCGTTTTGCCCACAACGTTTGGGCTGACGAAGAGTTCAAAAAAGAGATCGAGGTGGTCAAAGAAGAGCGCCGCATGCGCACCGAGGACAACCCGCGCTCGCTCTTGCATGAGGCCTTGAGCGCCGCCACCTTTGTGGCCTCGCCCTACCGCCGCCCCATTGTGGGCTGGATGAGTGACCTGGACGCGATGACGCCCAATGACGCGCGCGACTTCTTCAAGCGTTGGTACACGCCCGCCAACGCCGTGGTGGTGGTGGCTGGGGACGTGGACGTGGCCCAGGTGCGCCAACTGGCTGAGCGCTATTACAGCCCCGTTCCCAAGCGCGCCGTGCCCGCACGCAGAACCCCGGTTGAGCCGCCGCAAATGGGTCTGCGCCGACTGGACTTCAAAGCCCCGGCCGAGCAGGCCTATGTGGCACTGGCCTTCAAAGTGCCGGGCCTCCAGTCGTTGAGTGTCCTCAGTCCGCAGGACGAAGACGCCTTGGCCTTGACCGTGCTCTCCGCCGTGCTGGATGGCTACAGCGGCGCGCGTCTGGATCGGGCTTTGACGCAAGGGCCAGACCGCGTGGCCGACAGCGCAGGCGCGTCCAACGGGCTGCTGGGACGCGGCCCCAAGCTCTTTTACCTGGACGGTGTGCCAGCCCAGGGCAAGACGCCCGAGCAGGTGGAAGCGGCCCTGCGCGAGCAGGTGGCGCAGGTGGCGCGCCAGGGCGTGTCTGAGGCCGAGCTGCAACGGGTCAAAACCCAATGGGTGGCCAGTGAGGTGTACAAGCTGGATTCGGTGTTCAACCAGGCGCGTGAGCTGGCCAGCTACTGGATACAGGGCTTGCCGCTGGACTCGGGAGATCAGTTGATCACGCGCTTGCGTGCGGTCACGGCCGCGCAAGTGCAGGCCGTGGCGGCGAAATACTTTGGGGACGACCAGCTCACCGTGGGCGTGCTGCGGCCCCAGCCATTGGACGCCAAGTCGTCTGCCAAAGGCAAGCCCAAGGCGGCTGCCGCCTCGGTTCAGCGCCCATGAAAGACATGATGATTGCTATTAAAAATCTAGCTGCTTACGCTACTGTTTGTTGGTCTGTCACTGTATTTGGAGCTCAAACTGCGTTCGCAGCACTGCCCATTCAGCATTGGACGCAGCCCTCGGGCGTGGCCGTGTACTTGGTGGAAAGCCCGGCCATTCCCATGGTGGATGTGCAGGTGGACTTTGATGCCGGTAGCCGCCGCGACCCGGCTGCACAAGCTGGGCTGGCCTCGGTCATGGCAGGCATGACGGCCAAGGGGGTGAGAGCCATTGCGGGGAGTGCCGCAGTACCAGGGTTAGACGAAAATGGACTGAGCGAAGCCTGGGCTGATCTGGGCGCTTCTTTTGGAGCCAGCGCGAGCAGTGATCGCTTGAGTTTTTCCCTGCGCTCACTCACCTATCCTGATCTGCTGCCCAAAGCCGTGGCGCTGGCGGCGCGCCAAATGGGTGAGCC
>CANCDA010000229.1 GCA_947374705.1 Comamonadaceae bacterium
CGCAGGTCGCGCGTGGCCACGGCGATGATGCCGATGATGAGGGCGGCTTCCAGGGTCTCCCGGAAAACGATGATGGCGGAGCTCAACATGGCTGCTTACTCCGCAATGATGACGCCACGGGCCGTCTTCTCATGGAACTCGCCGATGAAGGGGTAGCGCCCGGGCTTCAAGGGGCCGATGTAGATGTTGGCCTTGGCACCGGGCGCAATCACCTTCTCGCGGTTGAGCTCATGGCTCTCAAACTCCTCGGGTGTGGCGTCCTGGTTGTGCACCACCAGCTTGACCTTCTGGCCGACAGGCACACGGAGTTCAGCGGGCTCGAAGCGGTGGTCTTTAATGGTCAACGCGAACTCGGGGTCAGCCGCCCAGGCGGACAGGCAAAGCAGGGGGAGCAGAGCTAAGAGTTTTTTCATACAAGTTCCTTTAATGCAAATGATAACAATTCGCATTCAACGAGTCAAGAGGCAAAACCAATGCACCCTGATAATTCAAGGTCTTTCAAGGAGAACACGTGGACATTGCATTGCTGATCAAGGCCGCCGTCATGGGCGTGGTCGAGGGGTTGACCGAGTTTTTACCCATCTCCAGCACAGGCCATTTAATCCTGGCAGGGGCCTTGCTGGGCTTTGACGACGAGAAGGCCAAGGTGTTTGACATCGCCATTCAGACAGGCGCTATTTTTGCCGTCATCCTGGTGTACTGGCAAAAAATCCGCGACACCGTGTTGGACTTGCCCACGCAAAAAAAGGCACAACAATTTGCATTGAATGTGCTGATTGCCTTCATCCCCGCCGTGGTGTTGGGCCTGCTTTTTGGCAAGGCCATCAAGGCGCATCTTTTCACCCCGGTGGTGGTCGCCAGTACCTTCATCATTGGGGGCTTTATCATCTTATGGGCTGAGAAGCGCGAGGCTGCACGGGCGCGCGCCTCGGTGTCAGCGCAAGGCGAAGCCAGCGTCAATTCCGTCGATGACATGACATGGAAAGACGCGCTCAAGGTGGGCCTAGTGCAGTGCTTGGCCATGATCCCCGGCACCAGCCGCAGCGGGGCCACCATCATTGGCGGCATGTTGCTGGGCTTGTCGCGCAAGGCGGCGACGGATTTCTCGTTTTTCTTGGCCATCCCCACCTTGATCGGTGCTGGCGCCTACAGCCTGTACAAAGACCGCGCGCTGCTCTCAATGGCTGATCTGCCGATGTTTGGCGTGGGACTGATCTTCTCCTTCATTAGCGCCTGGATTTGTGTGCGCTGGCTGCTGCGCTTTATTGCTACACACAGCTTTGTTGGCTTCGCTTGGTACCGTATCGGCTTCGGCATCGTGGTGCTGGCCACGGCCTGGAGTGGCGCGGTGAGGTGGGTGGCTTGAGTTATGCACGCATCGCAAGCTAGGAATTTCACGATTTGAATTTTGATGCGATTTTCGTGTTTTGATGCTAAGCTTGGAATTATGCGAACCACCTTGGCTTTGGATGACGATGTGTTTTCCTTTGCGCGCGCCCAAGCGCGTAGCGAACACATCTCCATTGGAGCGGTCATATCCCGGTTGGCACGTGACGGCATTCGTGCACAAAACCAGCCCTTACTTCATACCGAGGCAATCAAAAGCAAATACGCCTTGCTGCCCGCCCGCGCAGAGGTGATCACCACCGAGCATGTGCGCACCCTGATGGATCAGGAAGGTATCTAGGCGTGCGTTATTTGCTGGATGTGAATGTCTGGGTCGCGCTGCTGGACGAAGCGCACGTGTTCCATGCCTCAGCGCTTGCCTTCATAGAACAGCCACGATTGAAAATTGCCACCTGCCCCCTGGTCGAAAACGGGGTGATTCGTGTGCTGAATCTGCCCGGCTACAGCAAGCTCGGGCCCGTGGGTTTTGATGTGGTGAGTCAGAAACTGACCGAAATATGCGCAGAGTTGGATCACGAATTTTGGCCAGACCAGCTTTCTTTGCGCACGCAAGGCTTGGTCTATTGGCCGCGGGTGCTGGGGCACAACCAGATCACCGACGTGTATTTGCTGGCGCTGGCGGTCAGCCACCGTGGCTGCTTGGTCACGCTGGATCAACGTGTGGTTTTGAGCGCCGTGGTTGATGCGACAGCAAAAAATTTATTGCATATTTAAACGGTTTTTTACGGAAGTTCGTTTTTGCCATCCGGGCGCTGATGCATCAGGTTCAGTAACGCGGCCTCCATCGCCGCTGCCGTAACAGCAGGGCGCTCCATGGGGAACAGGTGCGAGCCGTCCAGCATCATCACGCGGCCCTTGGTGGCTTTCTGGGTCATCGCCATACCGACTTGTTTGATCTCCACTGAATGGGTGCCGCCAATGAAGGCCGCCGGGCATTTGAGCGGGTGGCGGCGCAGCAGGCGCTCCAGGTTGTCGGGTAGGCTGTTGTAGATGGCGGTTTCAATGGCGCGGTCAAAGCTCAGTACGCGCTTGCCGTCTTCATCCAACATGCCGTGTTCTACGTAGTCTTGCAACACTTGCGTGTCCCAGCGTGCAAAAGCCTTCTTGTGGCGAAAGTGGTCAAAGGCGGCTTGTGTGCTGGGCCAGCTATTGCGCCGTTTGTGGCTGACCGCACCGGGTGAAACTGTGCCAATGAGTTGGGTGGATTTGGCCATGCCCAAGCCTGTGGCGCGCCAGCCGCCCACCAAGGGCGAATCCAGCATCAGAACACCACGGCATAGATCGGGGTGCAGCGCTGCAGTCATCACACTGAGAAAACCGCCCAGCGAGTGGCCGACCAGCAAGACGGGTGCGCCGTCGGCCAGCACTTGCGCCGCAGAAAAAGCGGCCAGTTGCTCGACCAGATGCGGCCAGTTGTTGGTCACGGGGTAGCGCGGGTCATGACCCAACTTCTCAATGGCGACCACCTTGAAGCCGCGTTCACGCAAATGCGCAAACAGCACCCGGTAGGTGCTGGCGGGGAAGCTGTTGCCATGGGAGAAGACGAGGGTGGGGTAGTGCATGTGGCTCAAAAAAACGAACGCCTGTCTTGCTAGCGGGCGGTTTCTAAAGCGCGACGGCGGGCTTGCAGCTCACGGTAGCGCTCGAGCGCAGAGGGGTCTGCCTTGGAGGCTTCAATCGCCTCGGTCTCCAGCATTTTGAGTTGCTCCACCAGCATGCGGTTGACCAGATTGCGCAGCTCTTGTAGGGTCTCGCGCTGGAGGTCGGCGGTGTCGTCCATCGCTGGGCCTGACATAAGTTGCAGGGCCAGGGCTTGCGAGGGGTGGTCTTGCAGGCCCTCGCGCAGCGCGGCCCAGGCTTGGGGGCCATGTTCGTGCAATTGGCTCTCTAGCCACGTCAGCAAGGGGCCGTGCGGGGCGGGCAGGGCGCACAGCAGGGCGTGGTCTTCGGTCGAAAGACTGTCCCACGTGGCGCTGTGGCCCAGCAGCAAGCGCACGGCATGGTCGGCGCGGCTGTTGGGTGCGACGCGACCGCTTAAACGCGGTTTTGGCATGAAGTTTGAGGGTGATTTTTGGCTGTAGCCCTCTGTTTTGTAGCGTGAGTAGCTATTATTTTGATAGCTATTCGCAGAGCCGCCTGCAGATTTTTTGCTGCCTTTGGCCGGGGATGGCGACCATAACTCGCTGAGTTCTCGGGCGGTGAGCTGCACTTGGTCAGCCAGCTCGCCCAGCAGTTGCAGCTTGAGCGCGCCCTCGGGCAGCAGGCTCCACAGCGGCTTGGCGTTGCTGGCCATGTGGGCGCGGCCCTCGGCCGTGTTGAGGTCGCAACCGTCTCTGGCGGCGTCCACCAAGAAGCGGCTCAAGGGGAGGGCCTCGCCCACGTAGCGGGCAAAGGCTTCCTTGCCGTGTTCGCGGATGAAGCTGTCGGGGTCATGCTCGG
>CANCDA010000230.1 GCA_947374705.1 Comamonadaceae bacterium
AACGCAGCCAGGCCGAATGAACTGCGCCGCGCCTTGCGCCACCGCCAGTGTGTTGGACGCGGTGACGGCGGAAACGATGAAGTCGCTGGCCTCGCACAGCGCTTGCATGCTCGCGTGGGCCGTAACGCCCAGCCGCGCCGCATGGGCCAGCTCGTCAGCCTGCGTGGCCGCATTGACAAACTTCACATCCCAAGCACCCACGGTGTTCACACCGGGCTTGGTTTTAAGGCCCGCGCTAAAGGTCTTGCCGACCTCGCCATGGCCGATGACACCGACGTGGTTCAGATTCATTTATTGCTTTCCAATTTTGGCGCGAGTGATCACTTCACCCCAGCGCTTGATGTCGTTGTGCAGAAGAGCGGCGGCTTGCTCTGGTGTGCCGGGTTGGGGGTCGAGGTTCAGCTCTTCCAGGCGCTTGTGTACCGCTGGATCGTTCAAGGCCGCGTTGATTTCTTTGTTCAGCCGCGCCACCACGTCTTTAGGTGTGCCCGCAGGCACGGCCAGACCGTTCCAGGAGGCAGCGACATAGTTGGCAACACCTGCCTCTTTGGCAGTGGGCACATCGGGCAGCGCTTTAGAGCGCTTAGCGCCCGTCACGGCCAATGGCCGCAAGGCGTGGCCTTTGATTTGCGATAGCAGCGGGCCCAGAATATCGACTCCCGCGTCAATCTGCCCGCCGCGCAAGGCGTTGATGACTGGCGGCGTACCGTTGAAGGGCACGATCTGGATGTCCAGCCCCGTGGCCGACTTGAACAACTCTGCCGCCAAATGCTGGGTCGTGCCAATGTTGGGCGTGCCGATATTGAGCTTGCCAGGGTTGACCTTGGCATAGGCGATCAGATCACCTAAGGTTTTGAATTTGCCCCCCTCCGCGCTGACGATCACCAAGTCCAGCGCGGCCAGTGGGGCCACCGGTATGAAGTCTTTCACCGTGTCAAAGGGCAGGCTCTTAAACAGCGACTCACTCACTGCCGTGCCGCTGGAGATGAGCAATATCGTGTGTCCATCCGGCGCAGCCTTGGCCACCATCTCCCCCGCCACGATGCCGCCCGCGCTGGGCTTGTTGTCGATAACCACCGGCTGACCCAGCGCCTCCGCCATCTTTTGACCCACCGCACGCGCTGTCAAATCCGCCGCGCCACCCGGCGCGTTGGGCACCACGATTTTGATGGGTTTGCTGGGGAAAGCGCTTTGCGCTTGCGCGTGAGAAAAACCAAAAGCCAACACAGTGGCAAGGAGTGCATTGACAACAATCTTGTGGGACATGAACTATTCCTTTTGATGAACAACCAAGGTTACCGCGCTTTATCTCTTTGCTCTTTATCTCTTTGCTCTTTATCTCTTTGCGCTTTTCGCTCCCGAGCCATTCTCTGTTTCTCTTCAAATGCCTGCTGGGCTTGACTGATTGATCGCTTGCTGGGCATCCTGTCAGTCTCTGAGCGTTGATTCACGCTGGGGTCGGCTTGCATTTCACGTTGCAATGCATCCGCATTTTTTTGCTGCGCTCGATCCAATCGCTCTTTGTGCTGAATCTGCGCAGACTCTCGGCTGTCTGCTGCTTGTTGGAGCGCAGCAGGTGAGGCTTTATCTTGCGCCTGCTTGGCCCGCTCCAGGTCTCTGGTTTGGCGCTGGGCTTCGTTCAACGCGATCTCTTGCCGCCGCAGCGTCTCTGTACTGACGCGTTTGCCGGCTCGCACCTCGCGCAAACAATCATTCACCGCGAAACGCTTGTAGCAGTCCGCCTCCTGCGAGGCATATTGCGCTTCAAGCGCCTCGCGTTCCTTGTCAATGCGTGCCTGCTCCGTCTTAACTTGAGCGTCAGAAATAGGCATCGGTAATTGCGCTTGCGCCCACCCGCTCAAGCACAAACCCATGAACGCAAAGAGCCAAGCTTTCATGTGAGACGGGTGTCCACCACACGGCGTTCCAGCGAGAGAAATTCTTGCGATTGCATTTCATTCAAGCGCGACACTGTGCGCGGGAATTCATGCACCAAGGGGCCTTCGGTGTACAACGCTTCTGGTGCCACCTCAGCCGACAGGATGAGTTTGACGCGCCGGTCATACAGCACATCCACCAACCAGGTAAAGCGGCGCGCTTGGGCCGCCAATCGGACGGGCATATAGGGCACATCGCTCAGGAACACCGTGTGAAACTGGGTGGCAATTTCAAGGTAATCGTTTTGAGAGCGCGGCCCACCGCACAGCGTCTTGAAATCAAACCAGACCACGCCACCGGCCTTTCGCCGCGCCGTGATTTCGCGCGCCTCAATGTGCAAGATAGGCTCTTCGTCCTGCGACTCCGCCAACTCATCAAACACTTGAGTCATGGCCGCATCGGCCTGCGGGCCGGGCGGCACATGGTAGAGCTCGGCTTGCTCCAAGGTGCGACGGCGATAATCTGTGCCGTTGTCCACATTGACGATGTCCATCTTCTGGTTGAGCAGGGCAATCGCGGGCAAAACCCGGTCGCGGTGCATGCCACCAGGGTACAAATCATCGGGTTGAAAGTTCGAAGTGGCCACCAGGCCCACGCCTTCGTTAAACAGGGCTGCTAACAGGCGGTGAAGAATCATCGCGTCCGTGATGTCGGCCACGTGAAACTCATCAAAGCAAATCAACTTGTATTTTTTCGCCATGCGCGCCGCCAGAACATCCAGCGGATTGACTGTGCCCTTCAACTCAGCCAGCTCGCGGTGCACCTCGCGCATGAACTCATGAAAATGCAAACGGGTCTTGCGCTTGAGTGGCACCGCGTTATAAAAGCAGTCCATCAAAAAACTCTTGCCTCGCCCCACCCCGCCATACAGGTACACGCCCCGGGGGATGTCAGGCCGGTTCACCAACTTCTTCAAGGCGTTGGAGCGCTTTTCTTTGTAGGCCGACCACTCGGTGGCACAACGGTCTAATACTTTGACCGCGTGCAACTGCGCGGGGTCACTCGCGTAACCCCGCGTTTTGAGTTCGGTTTCGTAGGCTTTTAGAACCGCTGACAAACACGTCACCTCATCGGTTAGAGACAGCGCTGCACGAACTGGCAGCCTGACTCGCAAGGTTTCAGAAGTTCAACGTGCGCTTGTCCACCGCCAGAGCAGCTTCTTTTGTGGCTTCACTCAAAGACGGATGCGCATGGCAGATGCGGGCCAAGTCTTCACTGCTGGCACGGAACTCCATCGCCACCACGCACTCTGCAATCAACTCGCTGGCCATAGGGCCGACAATGTGCACGCCCAGAATCTCATCCGTTGTTGCGTCCGCCAGCATCTTGACCATGCCGGTGGTGTCGCCCAAGGCCCGTGCGCGGCCATTGGCCAAGAAGGGGAAGGTCCCCGCCTTGTAGGCACGGCCCGCAGCCTTGAGTTGCTGCTCGGTCTGGCCGACCCATGCAATCTCGGGGCTGGTGTAAATCACCCAGGGAATGGTGTTGAAGTTGACATGCCCATGCTGGCCAGCAATGCGCTCGGCCACCGCCACACCCTCCTCCTCGGCCTTGTGCGCCAACATCGGGCCACGTACCACGTCACCCACGGCCCAGACATTGGGCAGACTGGTCTTGCAATCGCCATCCACCACAATCGCACCGCGTTCGTCCAACGCCAAGCCCACGCCTTCAGCGTTCAGACCCGTGGTGTTGGGCACACGACCGATGGAAACGATCAGCTTGTCCACCACCAATTCTTTGGCCTCACCCTTGGCATCGGCGTACTGAAGGGTCACGCCCTTCTTGCCGGATTTGATTTCGCCGACCTTCACACCCAGCTCAATCTTCAAACCTTGCTTGTCAAACGCTTTTTTGGCTTCCTTTGCAATTTGCTC
>CANCDA010000231.1 GCA_947374705.1 Comamonadaceae bacterium
GGCATCGTGGCCTCGCGCATCAAGGACAAACTGCACCGCCCCACCTTTGTCTTTGCCGCCAGCCAGGCCCCCGGCAAAGCGCATGAACTCAAAGGTTCGGGCCGCTCGATTCCCGGATTTCACCTGCGCGACGCGCTGGACCTGGTGGCCAAGCGCCACCCCGGCGTGCTGCTGCGCTTTGGCGGCCACGCCATGGCGGCGGGCTGCACCGTGAATGAGGACAGTTTTGATGAGTTCGAGCAGGGCTTGAACGCCGTGGCTCAAGAATGGCTGGACGCCGCCACCCTGACGCGTCGGCTGGACACCGATGGCCCCTTGGCCCCCGAGTACCGCCGCGCCGACCTGGTGGACACCCTGCACCGCGAGGTCTGGGGCCAAGGCTTTGCGCCACCCACCTTCAGCGAAGAGGTGGAAGTGATCAGCCAGCGCTTGGTGGGTGAAAAGCACCTGGCTCTGAAGCTCAAGCACCAGGGCCAGCCGGTGGACGGCATCTGGTTCGGCCACACCGAGCAACTGCCGCGCAAAGTCATCCTGGCCTTCCGGCTGGACGCCGACGAATGGAATGGCGTGCGGCGGGTGCGGTTTTTGGTGGAGGGTGCAGCCATGATAAAATAAATCATGGCTGATAGAAAAATTGTCGATGATGCACACAACATCACCCCCAAACGTGGCAATGGTCAACTGCGGCGTGAGATTTGGGTTGACGATCAAGGTCAGGTGACACGCTACAACTTGGCCTACATCAACCACACCCTGCACAGCGACGATAACGGTCGTGTGGTGGGGTATGACAACCAGCATGGTTACCACCACCGACATCACTTTGGCGCTGTGAGCCCCGTGAAGTTCACCAGTTTTGAAGACATCGAAGATCAGTTTCAGTCCGATTGGACAGCACTCAGGAGCAAAGCATGAAAACCGTCACCCTCAAATCGGGAAACGAGCAAGGCTTTTTTCAGCGAGGCAAAACACTGGCACGTCTGGCTGATGCGGGCAAACCCATCCCAGAAGAACGCACGGTTAGCTTTGAAGACCCATCGGAGCTCCTGCGCCTACTCACGGCCAGTCGCCTTGATGTGTTTCGCAGTGTCAAAAATGAACCGGGCTCCATCACGGTGGTAGCCGAACGCTTGCACCGGGATCGAAGTGCCGTCAAACGCGATGTAGATCAGTTGGCGCAAGTCGGCTTGGTGACGATTGAAACCAAAATCCTGCCCGGCCATGGGCTCATGAAGGAGGTGCGGGCCGCTGCCAGTCGTTTTCGACTTGAGGCGATGGTGATGTAGTCATTACTCGTCTTGGATGGGCCACTTCAACCCATCAAGTCCGAGTGCTTGCGGGGTGCCCGGTCCAGGTGGAAGAGGAAGAAAATCAGCAAGCCCGTGGCGCTCATCATCCACAGCGGCCCAAAAAGCCAAAACAGCAGCGGCACGGTCAGAAAGTAAGAGCGCATGCCGAGTCGGAAGTAAATCGCTGCGCGATTGAGTTCAGCAGCCACGCGCGGGGGTTGCGTGCACTCAATGCCCATAGACGCTGGCACGTTCAGCAGGTAGCCGATGTGGTGGTACAGGCGCATGGACAGGCCAAACGCGAAGAAAGCGAAGAGCAGGTCAAACAGCATCACCAGCAGCTTGAGCAACCACATCTCGGCGCTGATGGGGCCAGATGCATTCAACAGCGACCAGGTGCTGGAGAGCTTGTCGCTCTGCGCGCTCAAGGTCAGCACACCGATGATGAGCAGAATGGCGGTGGAGGCCATGAAGCTGGCCGTCATGGTGGAGTTGCGCAGGGTCTGCACGGCCAGAATGTCGCGCCGCTCTTTCATGATGACCTCGACCCAGGCCACGCGCGCAGCCATCAGCCCATCCAGCGCGCTGGAAGATGGATCGCATCGGGTGCGCCAGCTTAAGTAGCGCTGGTAAGCCAACAAGGCCAGCGCGCTCAGGGCAAAGCCCATCAGGTCATAAGCATGGAGGGTTAAAAATTCAGTCATGGGCGCATTGTGCCCGCACCATGCCAAGCCATGTACGCCACCCCTTAAAATCACAGCTTTTGCGCTTCACAGCGCCCTTTCCCTCTCATTCCTGTTCACCATGACCACCACCTCCTTTCCCAACGTCACCCTGACCACCGCCGCCAACGTTTACTTCGACGGCAAATGCGTGAGCCACAGCTTTACGCTGGCCGACGGCACTCAAAAATCCGTGGGCGTGGTCTTGCCCAGCACGCTGACCTTCAACACCGGCACGCCCGAGATCATGGAATGCGTGGGTGGCGCTTGCGAGTACAAGCTGGCGGGCAGCGAGACGTGGGTCAAATCCAGCACGGGTGAAAAATTCAATGTGCCGGGCAACTCGAAGTTCGAGATTCGCGTGACCGAGGCCTACCACTACATTTGCCATTTCGGTTGAACTGAGCGGTTGAACTGAGACCCACCATGACCACCATTCTTCAAAATCTCCCCCTCGGCCAAAAGGTCGGCATTGCATTCTCCGGCGGTCTGGACACCAGCGCCGCGCTGCACTGGATGAAGCTCAAAGGCGCCCTGCCCTACGCCTACACCGCCAACCTGGGCCAGCCCGACGAGCCCGACTACGACGAGATCCCGCGTAAGGCCATGCAGTACGGCGCCGAGCTCGCACGCCTGATCGACTGCCGCCGCCAGCTGGCTGCTGAGGGCATTGCCGCCCTGCAAAGCGGGGCCTTTCACATCTCCACCGCTGGTGTGACCTACTTCAACACCACGCCGCTAGGCCGCGCCGTTACCGGCACCATGCTGGTGGCCGCGATGAAGGAAGACGACGTCAACATCTGGGGCGACGGCAGCACCTTCAAAGGCAACGACATCGAGCGTTTTTACCGCTACGGCCTGTTGACCAACCCGTCGCTGCGCATCTACAAGCCTTGGTTAGACCAACTCTTCATCGACGAACTTGGTGGCCGCGCCGAGATGTCGGCCTTCATGACCCAGCACGGCTTTGGCTACAAGATGTCGGCGGAAAAAGCCTACTCCACCGACAGCAACATGCTGGGGGCCACGCACGAAGCCAAAGACCTGGAGCAGCTCTCCAGCGGCATGAAAATCGTCAACCCCATCATGGGCGTCGCCTTCTGGAAAGACGAGGTCGAAGTCAAACGCGAAGAAGTCACCGTGCGCTTTGAAGAAGGCCAGCCCGTGGCGCTGAACGGCGTCACATTTGACGACCCGGTGGCCCTGATTTTGGAAGCCAACCGCATCGGTGGACGCCACGGCCTGGGCATGAGCGACCAGATTGAAAACCGCATCATCGAAGCCAAAAGCCGCGGCATCTACGAGGCCCCTGGCCTGGCGCTGCTCTTCATCGCTTACGAGCGTCTGGTCACAGGCATCCACAACGAAGACACCATCGAGCAATACCGCGAGAGTGGCCGCAAGCTCGGTCGCCTGCTCTACCAGGGCCGCTGGTTCGACCCGCAAGCCATCATGCTGCGCGAAGCCGCCCAGCGCTGGGTGGCGCGCGCCATCACCGGCGAGGTGACGCTGGAGCTGCGCCGCGGCAACGATTACTCCATACTCAACACCGACTCCGCCAACCTGACCTACAAGCCCGAGCGCCTGAGCATGGAAAAAGTTGAAGGCGCATTTTCTCCACTCGACCGCATAGGCCAGTTGACCATGCGCAACCTCGACATCATCGACACCCGAGAAAAGCTAGGCATCTACGCCAAGGCCGGCCTGCTGTCGCTGGCCAATGGCGGCGATTTGCTCAAGCTGTCTGGCGACAAGAGCGACAAAGGCGAGTA
>CANCDA010000232.1 GCA_947374705.1 Comamonadaceae bacterium
TCGGCCATCGCCAACACGTTGGAGATTGCCAAGCGCTGCAATCTGACGCTGGTGCTGGGCAAGCCGCAGTTGCCCAACTTTCCCACGCCCGAGGTCAACGGCCAGCGCCTGTCGCCAGAAGATTACTTTCGCTACGCCTCGCATGAGGGGTTGAAGGAGCGACTGGTTCACCTCTACCCGGATGAGGCGCTACGTGAGGCGCAGCGCGCGCGCTACGTGGAGCGACTGGAGTTTGAAATCGGCACCATTTTGAAGATGGGCTTTCCCGGCTACTTTTTGATCGTGGGCGACTTCATCAACTGGGCCAAAAACAACGGCTGCCCGGTGGGGCCGGGGCGCGGCTCCGGTGCGGGCTCCCTCGTGGCCTATGCGCTCAAGATAACCGACTTGGACCCGCTGGAATACAACCTGCTGTTCGAGCGCTTTTTGAACCCCGAGCGGGTGTCCATGCCCGACTTCGATATCGACTTTTGCCAGGCCAATCGTGACCGTGTTATCGACTACGTGAAGCTCAAGTACGGCAAAGACGCAGTCAGTCAGATCGTCACCTTCGGTACCATGGCCGCCCGTGCCGCCATCCGCGATGTGGGCCGCGTGCTGGACATGAGCTACACCTTCTGCGACGGTATCAGCAAGCTCATCCCCAACAAGCCCGGCGTGGCCGTCACGCTGCAACTGCCCCCGCCCGGCAAAAAGAAAGACGACAAACTGGTGTACGCCACCGAGGCGGAGCCTATTCTGGCCGAGCGCGAAGCCAAGGAGGAAGACGTCAAAACCCTGCTGGAGCTGGCCCGCCGCCTGGAAGGCATGACGCGCAACGTGGGCATGCACGCCGGGGGCGTGCTGATTGCGCCGGGCAAGTTGACCGACTTTTGCCCGCTCTACCAGCAGCCCGGTAGCGACTCGGCGGTGAGCCAGTTTGACAAGAACGACGTGGAGGCCATTGGCCTGGTGAAGTTTGACTTTTTGGGCCTGGCCACACTTACTATTTTGGAGATTGCCAAAGACTTCATCGTCAAGCGGCATCGTGGCCAAGAGAACTTCGCGTTTGAGAATATTCCGCTCAAAGACGGCCCCACCTATAAGCTGTTTCAAGAAGGCAAAACCGAGGCCGTGTTCCAGTTTGAAAGCCGCGGCATGCAGGGCATGCTCAAAGACGCCAAGCCGACTCGGCTGGAAGATTTGATCGCCTTGAACGCCCTGTACCGCCCCGGCCCGATGGACCTGATCCCGAGCTTTGTGGCGCGCAAACATGGGCGCGAAGAGATTGAATACCCGCACCCCTTGGTGGCCGAGATGCTGAGCGAGACCTACGGCATCATGGTCTATCAAGAGCAGGTGATGCAGACCGCGCAGATCCTGGGTGGCTACTCGCTCGGTGGCGCCGACATGCTGCGCCGTGCCATGGGCAAAAAAGACGCGGACGAGATGGCCAAGCATCGCCAGATCTTCCGCGACGGGGCCGCCAAGAATGACATCAACGAACACAAAGCCGATGAGGTGTTCGACTTGATGGAGAAGTTTGCGGGCTACGGCTTTAACAAGTCGCACGCTGCGGCTTACTCGCTGCTGGCCTACCACACGGCCTGGCTCAAGGTGCATTACACGGCTGAGTTTTTCTGCGCCAACATGACGGTGGAGATGGGCGACACCGACAAGCTCAGAGTCTTGTTTGAAGACGGGTTGAAGATGGGCTTGACCTTCGATCCACCCGACGTGAACCGGGGTTCGCACCGGTTTGAGCCGGTGTCGGACACGGTCATCCGCTACGGGTTGGGTGCCGTCAAAGGCACGGGCGAGCAGGCCATCAACGCCATTGTGAAAGCTCGTGAAGAGGGTGGCCCGTTCACCAGTCTGTTCGATTTTTGTGTGCGGGTAGATCGCAGCAAACTCAATAAGCGCACGGTGGAGGCACTCATCAAGGCCGGTGCTTTTGATGGCTTGCAACTCAATCGCGCCAGCCTGATCGCATCGGTCGATCGTGCCTTTGATTTTGCCAGCGCCACCGTGGCCAACGCCAATCAGGGCGGTCTGTTTGACATGGGCGGTGAGGACGACCACGGCTCCAGCACGCAAGAGCCTGAGTTGGTGGAGGCCATGCCCTGGGGCGTGAAAGAGCGGCTCACGTTTGAGAAAACTGCCGTGGGCTTTTACCTCTCGGGCCATTTGTTTGACGAAGTCGCGCCCGAGGTGCGGCGCTTTGTGAAGCGCCAGCTCGACGACTTGATCGACACGCGTGAGCCGCAGTTGTTGGCCGGCATCATCACCGACTTTCGCGTCATCAACGGCCAGCGCGGCAAGCTGGGCCTGTTCAAGCTGGACGACAAATCCATGGTGATCGACGCCCGGGTGACCGAGGAGTTGATGAACGCCAACAAACACTTGTTCAAAGACGACGAGTTCATCATCGTCATGGGCAAAGTGCAAAACGACCGCTTCTCGGGCGGCTTGCAGCTCACCGTCAATCAGGTCTGGGACTTGCCGACAGCGCGTTGCCGTTTTGGCAAGTACCTGCGCGTGGCCGTCAACGGCACGGCCCCCGACATTGCGCGCTTGGTGGCCGACTCACCACCCCGCAAAGAGATGACCGAGCAGGGCGAGCTGCTGCGCGGCTTGGGCGTGCGACTGAGCTTGCAGCGCCAGTCACCGGGCGTGTCGGCGTCGGCTGAATTGCAACTGGGTGAAGACGCCAAGTTCTTCCCGACGGATGCGGCACTGGCCGGGTGGATGGCGCAAGCCGAGCAGGGGCGGGCGGCGATTGTTTATGAATGACGTTTAAGCGTTAAATCGGCTTGAAGTCATTTAAATATATGCGTGAGCAGCTATAGAAATAATAGCTGAAAGAAAATCAATCTCGAGGTCTGAAGCCAATCACCAAAGTGGAGGGCACTTGCCCGTCCACGTCACGCGGCAGCACCTCGGTCTTGTCGATGGCCTTGAGCACCGCTTCGTCCCAGGCCTTGTTGCCGCTGGACTTGAGCAGCCTGCGCCCGACGATGGTGCCATCGGGCGAGGTGCGCACTTCAACATCTGCGGTGGGGTTGCCCGCCAACTCTTCGGTGAACACGATATTGGGCTTGATGCGGGCAATGATGCGCCCAGCGTAGCTGGCCGATGGCCCGGCAGATTTCAAGGCGGCACCTGTGGCCGATGGTCCACCGCTGGCCCCGGCCAGGCCAGTCATGCGCTGGATGTTTTCTTGACGGCGCTTGTCTGCCAGCTTGGTTTCTTGCTGCGCTTTGAGTTGTTCGGCTTTTTGAGCGGCCAGTTCTTTTTGCTTTTTCTCTTCAGCGGCTTTTTTCTCCAGCGCTAGCTTCTCTTTGTCGCGTTTTTCTTTTTCTAATTTTTCCTTGAGCAATTTTTCTTTGTCCTTGCGCTCTTTCTCGCGCGCCAGGGCGATGTCGGCGTTGGAGACGATGGGCTCTGCTTTTGCAGGTTCGGGCGCAGGCGGGGTGGGGGGTGGCGGTGGTTCTTCCACCAAGGGTGGCGCGGCTTGGACCGGTACAGAGGCCCAGAGTTCGGCCTCTACCGCCACGACGCGGTCATCGTGCTTCCAGCGCACACCCCAGGTCAGCGCGGCCACCAGTAGCGTGTGCGCCAGCACGGCCAGGGCGACCGAGCGCAGCAAGCCCGGCGTGGCGGGCGGGGCAAACTCCAGGCGGTTGGTGGCGGCGTGCATGGGCAATGCGGTCACTGGACTTGTGTGTGGGTGCAGGCGAAGACTTTAGTTCACCAT
>CANCDA010000233.1 GCA_947374705.1 Comamonadaceae bacterium
ACCACCACGTTGCCGGGCAAGACCTCGCCCAGCTTTTGTGCCACCAGCCGGCCGACGATGTCATTGCTGCCCCCGGCGGTTTGCGGCACGATGACGATGATGGGCTTGCTGGGAAAGTCAGCCGCGCTGCTGACCGGCAGATAGACGCTCAACACCAGGGGCCAGAGGTGGAATAATTTTGGGGTTTTCATGGGCAGAAATCTCAGAGAGGTTGAGGACAGCGCAGAATCACGGGTGTTGCGCATCATACGGCCCTGTGCGGCTACTGTTGATGCCCCGTGGTTTGATGCCTTTGTTGTTGATTTAAACCGAGCCGACATTGATTTTGAAACAAAATTCTTTGCCAAATAAGCCTGTAAGGCCCAAAAGAAATGCGTTGGCAGCTGCTTTTTTAATAGCACTTCAACTTCTGCTGGTTGCGCCAACGCAGGCCCAGTTGCCGACCTTGGGCGACGGGGCCGACATGAGCGCGAACGCAGAGCGCCGCATTGGTGACAACATCGCCCGCCAGATTTACCGCGACCCGGACTACACCGACGATCCGGTGCTGATGGACTATGTGCGCGGCATTTGGCAGCGCTTGATGCAGGCCGCAAGGTTGCGCGGCGATCTGTCCCCCGAGTTGGACGAAGCCTTTGCCTGGGACATCGTGCTGGACCGAGACCGCACCGTGAACGCCTTTGCCCTGCCGGGTGGCTATATGGGGGTCAACCTAGGGCTGCTGGCGGTGGTGACCAACGAAGACGAGCTCGCTTCGGTCATGGCGCATGAGCTCAGCCACATCACGCAGCGCCATATCTCCCGGCTCACGGGGCAGAGCAGCAAGCAAGGGCCTTTGCTGATCGCGGCCATGATCTTGGGCGCGTTGGCGGCCAGCCGCAACCCACAGGCGGGCACGGCCATGATGGCAGGCGGGCAGGCGGTGGCGATTCAGGGGCAGCTCAATTTTTCGCGCGACATGGAGCGCGAGGCCGATCGCGTGGGCTATGGCGTATTGACGCAGGCTGACTATGCTCCGGAAGGCTTTGTCACCATGTTTGAAAAACTGCAACAGGCTAACCGCTTCAATGACCTGGGCGGTTTCCCGTACCTGCGCAGCCACCCCATGACGACCGCGCGCATTGCGGACATGCAAGCGCGCCTACAGCTGCTGCCCCCCACCACCTTCAGCCCCTCGGTGGCGCACAACTTGCTGTCCGCGCGTGCGCAGGTGATGAGCCATACCGACACCGAAGGTTTGCGCAGTGCGCTGAGCGCGGCGAGTGACCCGCTGCTGCCCAAATTGACCTTGGCCCGCCAAGCCGGTGTGCTCTATGGAGCGGCCCTGGCCGCATCGCTGCAACGCGACTTTGAATCGGCAGAGCGCCAATGGAGCCGTTTGCAGGCCCTGATGCAGGCTCAAGTCCCGGCGCAGACCCAGGCCGTGCGCCTGGTCGGTTTACTGGGGGCAGAGCTGTCGCTGGCCTCAGTCAAGCCCGCTCAAGCTTTGCAGCGGCTGGAGCAGGGAGCTGGAAAAGCCTTAATGAGTGCCATGCTCCGACCTGAATTGTTTTTGTGGGCCCAGGCCATGACGCTGTCTGGCAAGGCCGAGCAAGCGTCGCAAGCGGCCCAGCAGTTGCAAACCTGGGTGGCCAACTGGCCGCGTGATGCACAGGCCTGGCAGTTGTTGTCGGCGGCTTATCAGTCCCAAGGTCTGCGCCTGAGTGCGGTGCGGGCTGAGGCCGAGGGGCGCGCCGCGCAGCTTGACTTTGCAGCCGCAGTGAATCGGCTGAAAGCGGCACAGGACATGATGCGTCAAGGAGGAAAAATAGACCACATCGAAGCGTCAATCATCGACACCCGCGCCCGCGAGTTTGCGCTAAGACTTCGAGAACAGTCGCTCCAGCGCTGAGTCAATCACCAGGCAAAAGGCCGAGTAAATCAGCGAGCCCAGCAAGGCGGCGACAAAGCCCTGCACCTCAAAGCCGTCCAGCAGATGAGCAGCAGCCCAGAACAGCAGGGCGTTGATGACAAACAGAAACAGACCCAGCGTGAGCACCGTCACCGGCAGGGTCAGCACAATCAACAAGGGGCGCAAAAAAATGTTGAGCAGGCCAATGACCAGGGCCGCACTCAGCGCCACAGCATAGCTGAGCACCACCACGCCGCTGTATAGCTGCGCCACAGCCAGCAAGGCGGTGGCACAGAGTAGCCATTTGAGGATTAGTTTCATGGTGAGTGAGCATATCACTCCGCCATGAAACTTCTGGACTCACTGTGCTTACTCCGATGCCAACATCAGCGCCGCTCCCAGACCCGTCACGGCGGCGGGAATGCTCCAGTTGGACGAATTCTCTTTCGGCTGATCAACGGTCAGTGGCGGCAAGTCCTGCCCAAATTTGGGTCGTCGCGCATCCATGACGTGAGCGACGCCATGCTTGGTTTGCAGCTTCTGCGTCAAAGCCACCAAGTCGCCACGCGCCAGCACGGTGGTGACTTGATCGCCTTGGGTCTGTAGTGCTGGCACGAGCTGAGCAAACAGATCTTGCGCCCACATGGCGCGCCAACTTTCTAGGGCGGCAGGCGAAATCCAGCGACTGGCATGGCGCGTCAGATGCGGCGGGCAGGCCACCAAAATCCAGTGCGTGGCCTGCTCAGATGGGCCCGCCATGCGATTTTTCATTGGCGCGAGTTGGTGTTGCGAAAACTCTGGGTCGTCCAGATAAACCATGATTTTGTCCATGATGATCTCCATGTAGTAAGTAACGGACACGAAAAGCCAATACCTCCTGAAACGGCGGGTCAGGCCGTATGAACCGAATGCCCTCCTTGTCCTGGTTGATGCCGCCGCGACGTCCACCAGCCTGCGGCCAGCACGCCCGCGACTGCGGCGGTGTAGGTGATCCAGCGCGCCACAGTGTTGATCAGCTCAGGCGGATCAAACACATCGTCCAGCAGCGGCTCGGTCACAATCATCTTGGCCGCTGTGAAGGCCAGTACGGCTGCGCCAAGTTTGATGATGGCGGGGAAACGCTCAACCAGCTTGAGCACCACTGAACTGCCGAACACCACGATGGGCACGCTGACCAGCAGACCAATGATGACGAGATCAAACGAACCGTGTGCCGCACCGGCCACGCCCAGCACGTTGTCCACACCCATCAGGGCATCAGCCACGATGATGGTCTTCATGGCACCCCAAAAAGAGCCGGCCACCGGCCCTTGGTGCTCGTTGCTATGGGAATCGTCGAGCAGCTTGTAAGCAATCCAGACCAGACCCAAACCACCGACCAACATCAAACCCGGGATCTTGAGCAACCAGACCACGCCCACAGTCATGACCGAGCGCACGATGATGGCACCGACCGTGCCCCAGACAATGGCTTTTCGCCGCAAGTGCGGTGGCAGGCTGCGCGCCGCAAGGGCAATCACAATGGCGTTGTCGCCAGCCAGTACCAAATCAATGAGGATGATGGCCATGAGGGCGGACCACCAAGCAGCAGATAAAAATTCCATGACAAAACTCCGAGTTGTATCGATCAACAACCTGGACAAACTTCGTCAATGGAGGATGAGGTCAAATAAGACCACAGACACGCTTCGACGAAACCTGTAACAGGCTCCAATCGAAGGTCTTGCTCGGCATGGTGAAATGCTGAAATTGCCCAACAAGCCGGAAGTAGTTTTCGACCACTTCGTAATGACGACTTGCTGATACCCGCTGCAACGATGTCCTTGAG
>CANCDA010000234.1 GCA_947374705.1 Comamonadaceae bacterium
GCGGCCAGGTCATCAGCCAAACGGGTAAGCAACTCGTGCCCCGCGCCGCCGACAACTTCAGCTACTTCGCCGAGATGTGCACCCGCGTGGACGGCCACACCTACCCCACGCCCACGCACCTGAACTACACGCTGTTTCACCCGGTGGGCGTGTGCGCGCTCATCAGCCCCTGGAACGTGCCCTTCATGACGGCCACCTGGAAGGTCGCGCCCTGTCTGGCCTTTGGCAACACGGCGGTGCTCAAGATGAGCGAGTTGTCACCGATGAGCGCCGCACGCCTGGGTGAGTTGGCCCTGGAGGCAGGCATACCGCCCGGTGTGCTGAACATCGTGCAGGGTTACGGCCAGGACGCGGGTGAGCCCTTGTGCGCCCACCCCGACGTACGCGCCATCAGCTTCACCGGCTCCACCGTCACCGGCAACCGCATCGTCAAAGCAGCGGGCCTGAAGAAGTTCAGCATGGAGCTGGGTGGCAAAAGTCCTTTCGTGATTTTTGAAGATTCTGATCTGGCGCGCGCGCTGGACGCCGCCGTGTTCATGATCTTTTCCAACAACGGCGAACGCTGCACGGCGGGCAGCCGCATCTTGGTGCAACAGTCCATCTATGCCGACTTCGTACAGCAATTCACCGAGCGCGCCAAGCGCATCACGGTCGGCGACCCACTCGATGAAAAGACCATCGTCGGCCCCATGATTTCACCCGCCCACCTGGCCAAGGTGCGCAGCTACATCGAGCTCGGCCCCAAGGAAGGCGCAAGCTTGCTGTGCGGTGGTCTGGATCGCCCGTCCTACGCACCCGAGCTACCGGGCCGCGTGCGCCGTGGCAACTACGTCTGGCCCACGGTGTTCGCCGACGTGGACAACCGCATGCGCATCGCCCAAGAAGAAATTTTCGGCCCGGTGGCCTGCATCATTCCCTTCCGCGATGAAGCCCACGCCATCGAATTGGCCAACGACATTGCCTACGGCCTGTCCAGCTACGTCTGGACGGAGAACATCGGCAAGGCGCACCGCGTGGCCGCGGCAGTAGAAGCGGGCATGTGCTTCGTCAACAGCCAGAATGTGCGCGACTTGCGTCAACCCTTCGGCGGCACCAAGGCCAGTGGCACGGGGCGCGAGGGTGGCACCTGGAGCTACGAGGTGTTTTGTGAGCCCAAGAACGTGGCGGTGTCGCTGGGTTCGCATCACATCCCGCATTGGGGGGTGGCTTGAACGATTCGCGTCGTCATTTGTTGCTCGCAGGTATCTCGGCCTTTGTCGTGCCGCAGTCTGTCAACGCGCAGGCCATTTGGCCCAGCCGTGCCTTGCGTGCCGTGGTGCCCTTCCCGCCGGGCGGCACCACCGACTTCGTGACGCGTCTGATCTGCATTGAAGTGGCCAAAGCGATCGGCCAAGCTATCGTGGTGGAGAACCGGCCAGGTGCTGGCACGGTCATCGGCGTGGACAACGTGGCCAAATCGCCAGGCGACGGCTACAGCTTTGTCACGGTTGCCAACAGCTTCACGGCCAATGCCAGCTTGGTCAAGACGCTGCCCTACGACACGCTCAAAGACCTGCGCCCGGTCGCACTGATGGGCATGTCTGAACACGTGCTGGCCACGCACCCCGGCAGTGGCATCAAGTCGCTCGCCGATCTGCGGACCATAGTCCACGCGCGCACCGGCAACCTGAGCTACGCCTCGTTCGGCAATGGCACGTCGGCGCACCTGTCGGGCGCGGCGCTGGCGCAGCAGATGGGGCTGGATGGGGTGCACATTCCCTACAAAGGTCAGGCTCCGGCACTGGCAGACCTGCTGGGTGGCCAGGTTACCCTGATGTTTGGCAACTGGCCGGAATTCCGTGCTCACATCCAGAGCGGCAAGCTGGTTGCCATCGGCATGGCCACCGCCAGACGTTCGCGCTACGCGCCTGATGTGCCCACGCTGGCGGAGCAGGGTGTGCCCATCGAATCTAACTCGTGGAATGGCCTGCTCGCCCCCGTCGGCACGCCTGACGCCGTGGTGCAGCGCATGAATGCCGAGGTCAACAGGGCTCTCGCCAGTGCGGCCGTCACCGACGCCTTTCAGAAAGGCGGCATCGCATCGCTCTCGGGCTCGCCCGAGCAGTTCGCGACTTTCCTTCAGTCTGAAATCGACAAATACGCCCTGGTAATCCGCAAGGCCGGCATCACCGTCGAAGGCTGAAACCCAGGCCCCGGCCGTGGAGCGCGCATTGGCCGTGCTCAGGTCTTGGCCAAGGCCGGAAAGTTGAAAGCCGATTAATCAGTGACCGCTGCACCAACCCAAGCCCCGTCATTGCGACGCAGGTGCATATGCGCGAACTGATCTGGCTGCTGAGATTGGCGGGCTGTCTTTGGTGAGCAATATCTTGAACGAACGTCGCAGCATCAATGCGCGTCAGACCAAGGCCTTGGCTGCACGGTTTGGGGTGTCTGGGGCTGTGTTTTGTAGTTGCCTGCTTGCTTCTGTAGCTTCGCCACACTGGCTTGGTGGGCACGGCAGGTCAACGGTAGTGTCGTTCTCCGTGGCACGCTCGCGCAGGATGTTGTGTAGTGCGCTTATAGGGCTGGCGTAACCACCGGTTTGGCGAACAACGATTTGTAGCCCGCGCGAATGGCCACTGCGCCCGACACCACGCATTGACCTGCCTTGGCGGGCTTGGTTTGAGGGCTTCAGGAATGCAAGAGGCGGCGTTGCTCAATCAAATGCAGTAACAGTTAGGCTATTTGCCAGCCTTGCTTTTGAGGTCTTCCTTTGCGCGCGGTTAATCACCGCTAAATTTTGATAGCAGCAGTTGTTCAACATATCCAAGAACGCTACTAACGTCGGGTTCCGTAAGCTTTGACCACTCGGCATGCATCGCCATGTTTCGAATTCTTGGCATCGCGTCAAGCAGTGTCTTCTGCGCGCCTGCTACAAGTCCAGCCGATTTGAGGGCGTTCACCAGATCCACCATCGTTTTACCATCCGTAGACAAACCGCCAGATTGCGCTAACCGCTTAATCGCATCCTCAAGCGCAGCGCAGGCCAGCACTGCAGCAACGTCCTTTCGACCTTCGGACAGTGACTGACGAGCCAAGGCGACAAAGTCGCCAAAAATCTCGCCGGAAATTCGCATCTCCACATTGAACACGTAGCCGCCCTCGAAGTCTTCCTTTGCACTGGTAAAGAGTGAGCGTAATTTATTGATCTCATGCTCGCTACCTTTGCATTCCAAGTAAGCGGCTCTGAAATTTACATAGTGCGGGGCAGATTGCCCGTAAACGGCACGAATAAGATTCTCTGCACTTGTCGCCCAGCCCTCCCATTGCCCAGATGGGACGTATTGGGAGCCCATGCCGCCTCCTTTGTAGCTGAATTTGGCGTGCGCTGCTGATAACTCAGTGAATCGCTTTTTGAATGCTTCGTTCAACTAAAACTCCTTGCGAATGGCATGTGTGCCCGTGACTTGCTATCGGCAATCGCCCAATCTTGCATGGCCAGTCTATCCGACGGTGCCGCAGTGACTTTCCCCACAAACCAAGCCCGCCAACGTACCAAGTGGCTGTGGAGGGGCGTAGCGGCCATTCGCGCTTGCTGCAAAAATTTCCGCATCCACACGGTAGTTACGCCAACCAACATCGAGCACTACAAAACATCCTGCGCGAGCGTGCCGCGTAGAACAGCCACGGACGCTTGGT
>CANCDA010000235.1 GCA_947374705.1 Comamonadaceae bacterium
CGGCCCATGGCCAAGGGATACCAGGCCGCGCCCGCCGCTTCAATGCCCGCGATGTCGCCGGGCTGCGCACCCACGGGGGCTTTGACGGTGAAGGTGGCGGTGCGCTTGGCGCGGTCAATCTCGACCGTGACGTTGGGGTAACGCAAAGCATCGGCCTCTAGCGTGCAGGCCACGGGCGGCAGGGCCACACCCTTGCCGTTGGCGGGGCGGTCGCTCTGGGCCGCGAGTTCCAGCGCACGGGCCTGCACCTTGGCGGGGAATTCCTGAGTCTTGGCGATGTCATCCACCAGGCGCCAGTCTTTGGCTTTCTGGCCACGCACACCTTCCACACTGGTGCAAAACAGATCAGCCAGATCGTGCCGAACGTGTTTTTTATCGGTGACACGGGTCAGGCCACCGGTGCCGGGCAACACGCCCAAGAGCGGCACTTCGGGCAGGCTGACGGCGCTGGCGCGGTCATCGACGAGGATGATTTCATCGCAGGCCAGGGCCAGCTCGTAGCCACCACCGGCGCAAGCGCCATTCACGGCCGCCAGAAACTTCAAGCCGCTGTGGGTGGAGGAGTCTTCCAGGCCGTTGCGCGTCTCGTTGGTGAACTTGCAGAAGTTCACTTTCCAGGCGTGGCTGCTGACGCCCAGCATGAAAATATTGGCGCCGGAGCAAAACACTTTGTCCTTGGCGCTGGTAACGACCACGGTGCGCACCTCGGGGTGCTCAAAGCGGACGCGGTTGATGGCGTCGTTCAGTTCAATGTCCACACCCAAGTCGTAGCTGTTGAGCTTGAGTTTGTAGCCCGGGCGCAGGCCCGCGTTCTCGTCAAAGTCGGCCTTGAGCGTGGCCACGGCCCCGTCAAAGCTGAGCTTCCAGTGCTTGTACTGGGAGGGGTCGGTCTGGTAGTTGACGCGGGGGCTTGAACTCATGGGGCGGTCTCCTGTGGGTGAGGGAAATGGGTTAACTTGCGAACTGAGTGCATGCATCATATTGCATAAAATTAAATTCGGTCAAGCATTTTTATGCATTATTTTGAAAAATTTTCATTCTGGCAGTTCCAACACCTGCCGAACCAGGCTGCGCAAGGCCAAAAACGTAGCGTCCAGGGGCTGCGCGCTGGTATTGAGTTCGAGTTGCGCCTTGGAATAAAAAGCCGCCCGCCCCGCCAGAATGCCCTTGAGGTCTTCCATTGCCTCCTTGTTGGCGGCCATGGGGCGCAGGTCACCCTGGGCGCGCACCCGCGCCATGTGGTCTTCGGCGTCTGCCTGCAGCCACACCGTGGTGCAGTGCCCCAGCAGTTGGTTGAAGGTGGCCGGGTCGGACACTAGGCCACCCGGCGTTGCGATCACCGCTTCGGGGTAGATCTGGATCGCCTCTTCCAGCGCCCGTCGCTCGTAACGGCGGTAGGCATTCTGCCCGTACAAGCCCTGAATTTCAGAGACGCTGCACCCGGCAAATTTTTCAATTTCCCGGCTCAGCTCCACAAAAGGAAAGCCCAGGTCGTCGGCCAGCATTTGGCCCAGTGTGGTCTTGCCCGCCCCGCGCAGACCCACCAGCGCCACGCGCGGGCTGGGTGCTGTCTGTGCGCCGCCTTGCGCGACTCCGGTACCCAGCAGCTCACCCACCGCCTGACGAACGCGCCGCAGCGCCGTTTCATCTTGGTGCTCCAGCAGCTCGCGGATCATCAGCCACTCGGGCGAGCTGGTGGTCACGTCGCCAAGCAACTCCGCCAGCGTGCAGTGCAGCGCCCCCGCCACTTGCAGCAGCACCAGGATAGAGGCATTGCCCTCTCCATATTCCAGATTGGCCAAGTGCCGCTCAGACACCCCGGCCGCCAGCGAGACCGCCTTGCGCGTCATGCCGCGACGAGAGCGCAGCGCACGCACCCGCTCCCCCAACGCCACCAGAAAGGGATTTTTTTTACCCACAGACACTGGGGTTAACCCGGATAAGTGCAATATATTGCTTGACATCAGTATTTTCGTGCTTTATCGTACCGACACGCACAATAATTCATATTTCATGGATTGGCAAGTTGAACTTGAACGCAGGACAGAGATACACCCATGTCACCCACCGAATTCCGCGATCAAATCGCCAACATTACCCAGCAAATCAGCGCCCAACTGGCGGGTCGTCCTCTGGACACCGCGCTAGACACCTGGCTCAATGCCGAACACGGCGTCAGCAGCGTCACCTACACCCAACTTAAAGCATCGTGCCAAACCGGAGCGGCTGAGGGCTGGCTGTGTGACCGCGAAGGCGGCGGCATCCGCTATGGCCGAATCTTCAAACCCAGCGAGGAATTGCACGGTTTTTCGGTTGATGTGGTGGACATGCAAGACATCGCAGGCCCGCACCACAGCCACCCCCAAGGTGAAATTGACCTGATCATGCCCATCGACGGCGAGGCCTTGTTCGATGGCCGCCCTGCGGGCTGGCTGGTCTGCCCACCGGGCAGCGCCCACCGCCCCACCGTGACCCAGGGCCGCGCCTTGGTTCTTTATCTATTGCCCAAGGGCGAAATCACCTTCACACCCAGGGCCGCAGCATGACACCACTCCTCTCCAATTTCATCAGCGGTCGCTGGCAAGACGGCACGGGCGCAGGCGTCGCCCTGATGGACCCCGTGCTCGGTACCGAGTTGGCCCGTGTCGATGCCACCGGACTCGATCTGCCCGCTGGTTTCGCCTTTGCCCGTGAACAAGGCGGGGGCGCTTTGCGCGCCATGACCTATGCCGAGCGCGCCGCGCTGTTGGGCGCAGCCGTCAAGGTGCTGCAAGCCAACCGGGACGCTTACTACGAGATCGCCACGGCCAACAGCGGCACGGTCAAAAACGATTCGGCAGTTGATATCGACGGCGGCATCTTCACGCTCGGCACTTACGCCAAGCTGGGTGAAACCCTGGGCCCGCGCCGCTTCATGCTGGATGGCGAGGCCGCACGCCTGGGCAAAGACCCGCTGTTTCAATCGCAGCACGTCCTTACCCCCACACGCGGCGTGGCGCTGTTCATCAATGCCTTCAACTTCCCGAGCTGGGGCTTGTGGGAAAAAGCCGCCCCTGCGCTGCTTTCGGGCGTGCCGGTCATCATCAAACCCGCCACGGCCACAGCCTGGCTGACGCAGCGCATGGTCAAGGACGTGGTCGATGCTGGCATCTTCCCGGTAGGCGCTTTGTCGGTGGTGTGCGGTAGCTCGGCCGGTCTGATGGACGCCTTGCAGCCCTTTGATGTGGTGTCGTTCACCGGCTCAGCCGAAACGGCTGCCGTGATTCGCTCGCACCCCACCGTGACACAACATTCCGTGCGCGTGAACATCGAAGCCGACAGCCTCAACTCGGCTCTGCTTTTGCCCGATGTGGCCGTTGGCAGCGAGGCTTTTGAGCTGCTGGTCAAAGAAGCGGTGCGCGAGATGACAGTCAAGTCGGGCCAGAAATGCACCGCCATCCGCCGCATCTTCGTGCCCGAGGCCTTGTACAGCGCTGTAGCCACAGCCATGGGCACGCGCCTGGCCAAGACCACGGTGGGCAACCCGCGTAACGAGGCGGTGCGCATGGGCGCCTTGGTCAACCGCGAACAACTGGCCAGCGTGCAGCAGGGGTTGGCGCATTTGAAGTCGCAAACCGAAACCTTGTTCGACGGC
>CANCDA010000236.1 GCA_947374705.1 Comamonadaceae bacterium
AACCCGGTCATCACACCGCTGACGGCGGACGGCGAGCAGATCGGAGCTTTTGAAGAAGAAGAGGGCTGGGAGGGCTGTCTGTCCGTACCCGGCCTGCGCGCCATGGTGCCGCGCTACGCCCATATCCACTACGCGGGTGTCGATCAATACGGCGACCCCATCGAGCGCACGGTCAGCGGCTTTCACGCCCGCGTGGTGCAGCATGAATGTGACCATTTGATCGGCAAGCTCTACCCGATGCGCGTGCGCGATTTCACCCAGTTTGGTTTTACCGAGGTACTGTTTCCGGGGCTGGATGCGGGTCAGGAGGATTGAGCGGCTTGGCTTGGGCCATGGCGAGTAGAGACAAGCCGAAGGGGAGCGTCATGCGACTGAGCAAGATGCGCTCAAACGAAAAAATAGAAGTCAGGAACGCGTTGAGCGTGTGTTGCGGAATTTGAGAGGCTGCGCTGCTTTTATGTCCCGTCAGCCGCTCTACCAGCCGCGCCACCACCGCCAATGGAAACAAGAGCGTGTTGAAGTAGCTGGCACGCTTGACGGACAAACCCGCAAGCGCACAGCCTGCTGCGAGTCGCGCTTTGCTGTAGCGGCGTTTGTGGTGCAGGTGAACGTCATGCGGCCCCCACATCCACGCATAGGCAGGCACGGTGAGCATCAGAGTCCCCCCGGGTTTGAGTAGGGTCTTCAAACGGGAGAGGGAAAGCGCGTCGTCCTCGATATGCTCCAGTACATCGAACAGGCAGATCAAGTCAAACTGTGCTGACAGATTGTCTAAATCTTCGGGGCAGCACCCCTGCTGTGTCGTGATTCGACTGGCATCAAAGTCCGCCCGTTCTCGGGCCAGCGCAATGGCTTTTGCACTCATTTCAAGTGCCGTGACTTGTCCAAATTCACTGAGCAAGCCGAGATTGGCCCCCGTGCCGCTACCTACTTCCAGAATGCTTGCATCCGTGGGTAAATTTAGACGGGTGAGTTCATGGTGCAAAATTTTTCGACGGGCCACAAACCACCAATGCTGATCCTGTATCTTCGCCATCTCACTGTAGGCATTTGGACTCATGACGCGTCCTTGACGCCGTCATCTCGGTAATCGTTGCGAATGATGTAGATGGGGCGATGTTTGCTCTCAATGTAAATCCGGCCAATGTATTCACCCAGCAGCCCCAGACTGATGAGTTGCAGGCTACCGAAGAAGAGAATGGCAATCAGCAGCGAGGCGTAGCCTGGCACGTCAATCCCCCAAATCAGGACCCGCAGCAGAATGAACAAGGCATACAAGGCGGTGAAGGCAGCGCCTGTCATGCCGACATAAGTCCAGATTTTCAAGGGCGTGGTGCTGAAGCTGGTGATGCCTTCGATGGCGAAATTCCAGAGTTTCCAGCCAGGAAATTTGGAGGTGCCAAAGGCTCTGGGTTCCCGGTCGTACTCCACCACCACGGTCTTGAAGCCGACCCATGAAAACAAGCCCTTCATGAAACGCTGCTGCTCGGGCAAGCGCTTGAGCGCGTTCACCACACACCGATCCATTAACCTGAAGTCGCCCACGTTTTTCGGAATCGCGATGTCCGCCAAGTGGTTATGCAATCGGTAAAACAAGTCGGCTGTTTTTCGCTTCAAGTAGCTGTCCGTATCGCGGTGCGCACGGTGTGCCAGAACCACTTCTGCGCCGTTTTCCCAAGCGCGTACAAACTGGAGAATCAAGCTGGGAGGGTCTTGCAAATCCGCATCGATCGGGATCACCGCTTGTCCGCTCGCCAGGTCAAGCCCTGCCGTCATGGCGGCCTCTTTGCCGAAGTTGCGACTTAGTTCGATCACGTGGTATTGTGGATTTTTTTCTGCAAGCGTCAGCAGCCGGTCCAGTGTGTCGTCTGCACTGCCGTCATCGATGCAGATGATTTCGAATTGGTAGTCGCTCAGTTCTTTCAGTACGGTTTGCAATGCAGCATCGAAAATTTCAACCCCATCGCCCTCGTTAAAAAACGGGACGATGATTGAAATGTGTTTTTGACGCGGGAGGCGCGGCAGATGGCGGCTCAATTTTCCGGACATTTTGGGAGCCCAAACTAGGGTTTCTCAAGCTCTACAGCTTGACGCTGGCTTTTGGCATGAACCACGGCAGTTTTGTCGGCATAAAGGCGACGCCATTCAGGCAGGTGATCCAGCAATGCGACCGCTGGGCTCCCAGGGGGGAGTAGCGTCCATTCAACCTTGTACTGCGCTATCAGTTTTTGCAGCCCATCGGATTCTTTGAGTCCGAGTGCTTCAATGTATTTTTTAAGGAAATCATCGCCGTAGATGTCAGCCCTGCCATCAATGAACGGCGCGATGTTGGCATAGATCAAATGACCACCCCAGCCATATTCATTCAGAACCGGACCACGCAGGCCCACGTTTTGCACGGCTTTAATGGCCTGGGTGGGGGCGCTTGACTCGTCAATCTGAACGGGTTTGAGTTGGACCAACAAGACGGTGAATGACAGCAAAAATCCCAAGCCCAACATCGTGGCCCCATGGCCTGCGGGTTGCGCCAATTTCTGGAAGAAACGGTCAACGGCTTCGACCTGTGGTTTGCCTTGACGCCGTTGCTGCCATTGGACGGCCAGCGGGGCGGCCAAGAACACGGGTGCCAGTAGGCCGAGCAACTCCACATAGCGAACGTGTTTCAAGCCCAAATGCAGCAAACCCAGCAGCAGCAGCAGCCGGATGGGAGGCAGGCGCAGACCCTGGTAAATGAAAAGTGCCAAGCCACCCAGAAGCCATATCTCCAAGACTTGGAGTCCGTGGAAGTTGGGGGATGCCCATTCGCCAATGTGCGCCAGGGCGTAGCTGGAGTTGAACAGGACGTGCCAGGTGAACAAAATACCTTGCGGGCCATGTGGCGTGACGAGTGAACTGGCAATGGCGAGCAGAAGGAAAGTCGCCCACGACTTGGCCACAGGAATAGCCCGTTGCGCTTGACGTGCCGCGATGACGGCTTCGAGCGCGAACGGGCCGACCAAGGCCAGGCCGAGCGTGAAGCCGCCGTGCATATTGGCCCACAGCGTCATCAGGGGCAACAGCCACAGAGATGGTCTGCGCTGCTCATCACTCGCGCGCACCAACTCGATGAGCCAAATCATCATCAAAGGTGTGGCCAGAATGTGCGGGCGGGCCAGCAGGTGAGACGCTGTCATCAAGACGGCGTAGGTGGCAAAGATCAGGGCATACACCGGCTCAATGGCTTTGAGCACGGCGCGGGTGAGCAAGGCGATGGCTGCGCTGAACATCGTGGCGGTGAGGGCCACCACCCCCGTCCAGCCGCCAAGCTTGTGGGCGGTGGCCAGCAAGACCTCGGACAACCACTCGTGCGCCGTCCACGGGGCGCCTGGCATGGTGTGAGAGAAGGGGTCAACGCTGGGGACTGCGCCGTGCTGAAAAATCCACTGGCCGGTGGCGACATGCCAAAAGGTATCACCGTCGTTGAGCAAGCCGGAACCTGCATAAAACACATAGAGATAAACCAGCACGCCGACGATGAGCGGCCAAGAAAACAGCCAATTGATTGGGCTGACCGGGCGCGAGGGGC
>CANCDA010000237.1 GCA_947374705.1 Comamonadaceae bacterium
GCCGTGGTGGTGTCTAACCACGGAGGCCGCCAACTGGACGGCGCTGTGGCCACGCTAGACGCCTTGCCAGGCATTGTTCAAGCCGTCGGCGGTCGCATCCCCGTCCTGCTAGACGGCGGCATTCGCCGGGGCAGCGACATCGTCAAAGCCCTGGCCTGCGGAGCCCAGGGGGTGCTGCTGGGGCGCGCCACGTTGTACGGGGCGGTGACTGGTGGCCAGGCGGGCGCAGAGCGCGCGATGACCATCCTCAAAGACGAACTGACCCGCACCATGCAGCTGTGTGGTGCGCGCTCGATTCAGGAGATTGAGGCGGGGCTGCTGTTCAAGAACGCTTGACAGGGTTATCGCCCCTCAAGAATCGAGCTTGAGTGGCAAAATAAACCCTCTTCACAAGGCATCCTATGACGACCACCCCAAAAACCCATCTCAAAATTGACATCGTCTCCGACGTCTCCTGCCCTTGGTGCGTCATTGGCTTGACGGCGCTGGAAAACGCGCTGGCTCAGGCCAGCGACGCCGTCACCGCCGACCTTCATTTCCAGCCCTTTGAGATCAACCCCGACATGCCGCCCGGTGGGCAAGACATGGCCGAGAACCTGACGCGCAAATACGGCTCCACGCCCGAGCAGCAGGCTCAAAGCCGCGAGGCCATTCGCCAGCGCGGGGCGGATTTGGGTTTTGAGTTTCGGCCCGAGGGGCGAGGCCGCATTTACAACACCTTTGACGCTCACCGCCTGCTGTACTGGGCAGGATTGGAAGACGTCCAATCTGCGGCGGGTGGCCAGCAGCGCGCTTTGAAGAAGGCGATATTGAGCGCCTATTTCACCCACGGCCAAAGCCCGGCAGACCATGACGTTTTGGTGAAGCTCGCAGGCCAAGTGGGGCTGGACGAGACCCGTGCACGTGCTGTTTTGGACAGCGATGAATTTGGCCTGGAGGTGCGCGAGCGCGAGCAGTTCTACCAGCGCGCGGGCATCAGCGGCGTGCCTGCGGTCATCATCAACGACAGGCACTTGATCTCGGGCGGGCAACCGGTGGAAGTCTTTGAACAGGCGCTGCGTCAAATTGCAGGCCAGATGGCGCAGGAGGCTTGACTGTGAACAACGCTCTGAAACTCCCCGTGCTGTCCCTGTCCCACGGCTCGCCCATGTTTGCGCTAGAGACCGGCCAGACCGGCCCCATCCTGCAAGGCTTTGGGCAACAACTGCAAGATGGCGCGCAGACGCCAGCCCTGCGCGGCGTGGTCATCATGTCCCCCCACTGGATGACACGCGGCCCGGTGGTGATGACCAACCCGGCGCCGACCACCTGGCATGACTTTGGCGGTTTCCCGCCCGCGCTGTACCAGTTGCAATACCCCGCACCGGGCGCGCCCGAGCTGGCCCAAGACGTGCTGCAAGCCTTGCAGCTTGCGGGCTTGCCCGCGCAGGCCGATGTCAATCGCCCGTTTGACCACGGCGCTTGGGTGCCCTTGATGCACCTGTTCCCACGCGCCAATGTGCCGGTAGTGCAAGTGGCCTTGCCGGCAGAGGCCGGGCCGCGTGAAGTCTATGCCTTGGGCTTTGCCTTGCGCCATTTGCGTGAGCAGGGGGTGTTCATCGTCGGCTCAGGGGGCATGACGCACAACCTAGGTGAGTTCTTTGGTGGCCGCCCTGAGTTGAGCGACCCGGCCGACCCCTATGTGATCGCCTTCAGCCGATGGGTGGAGAACGCCGTGCAGACGAATGACCGCGAGCGCCTCTTCAACTACCGCACGCTGGCCCCGCATGCGGTGCGCGCGCACCCCACTGAAGAACATTTCTTACCCATCTTCTTTGCCCTGGGCGCAGCGGGCTGGGGTGAGGCGGGTGCAGCTCCGGTTGACTACTTAAGCCGCGAAGTCATGTACCGCTACCTGGCCATGGATGCGTTTGTTTTGCAGTGACTGCGTGTCTATAGTCAGGGATCCAGCCAACACCAACCCAAGGAGTCAATCCAAATGTCCCAAACCCCTTCCAAATTTGTTTGGTATGAGCTGATGACCAGCGACATCCAGGCCGCCGAGACCTTTTACAAGCAGGTCACCGGCTGGGACGCCAAAGACGCAGGCATGCCCACCGGGCCCTACACGATTGTGTCTGTGGGTTCCACGATGGTCGGCGGCATCATGGCCATCCCAGCGCCAGCCGCTGCCATGGGCGCGCGGCCCGCCTGGCTGGGCTATATCGGGGTGGACGATGTGGATGCGAAAACCGAGAAAGTCAAAGCCGCAGGCGGGCGGCAGTTTGTCGCACCAACCGACATCCCCGGCGTGGGCCGCTTCTCTTGTGTTTGTGATCCGCAAGGGGCCGTCTTCATGCTGTTCAAAGGCAATGGCGAACCCGATCAAGCTCCGCCTGCCCCCGGCACGCCCGGCCACATCGGCTGGCGCGAGTTGCATGCGGGTGAGGGTGTCAGCGCCTGGGAGTTCTACGCCAGCCAGTTTGGCTGGACCAAGGGCGAGGCCATGGACATGGGGCCCATGGGCGTGTACCAAATTTTTGCCAGCGGCGATGCGTCCGTCGGCGGCATGATGACCAAAACGCCCGAGACGCCCCTGCCCCATTGGCTCTACTACATCAATGTGGACGCGATTGATGCGGCAATAGCCCGCGTGAACGAGGCCGGTGGCAAAGTCATCAACGGCCCGATGGAAGTGCCGGGTGGCATGTGGATCGTTCAAGGCATGGACCCGCAGGGGGCGGTGTTTGCCTTGCTGGCCCCCAAACGCTGATGGGGGCCAACGGCGCGGTTTTTACTGCGTCCACTTCCATACCACGACCGCAAAACACACAATCGCCGCGCCCACCAACATCGACGCGGCGGCCAACGCGGGCTCCACCTGAGTCTGCCCCATGAACAACAGCGCCAGCAGCACCATCTGCACCAAGTGCGCGGGCACGTAAATCCAGAAATGCGCCTTGGCCAAGCCGGTCTCTGCGGCCTGCGGCACCACCCGGTAAAACAGGCCGAACAGGCTCATCAACACAAAGCCCAGAAGGTTGAGGTGCGCATGCACCGGGTGCATGACGTGGTTGTGGCTGGCCGCCATGTACAGGCCCAGCCCCACCCCCGTAATGAGGTACAAAACGGCCAGACGCAAGAACCAATTGCTGATGTTTTTCATTCAAGACTCCTTATTGAAGTGGGTTGGATGTGGGGCAGGGCGAGGGTAAATCCGAGCCCTCAATCCGCGCAGGCCCCGTAATAATCGTAGCCACTGTGGCCTACCACTTCAATCAATATCTGCCCATGAAAAGAACGCATTCACCTTTGTTTGGCTTAAATCAAATTGGTGCGGCTTTTCTGCTTTTGTTTGCACTGGCCCAGTCCCACGCTCAAGACTACCCCAGCAAACCCATTCGCATCCTTGCACCCTCGGCATCGGGCGGTGGCTTTGACCTGGTGGCGCGGGTCTTGGGGGCCAAGTTGTCCGAGCAAATGGGGCAACAGTTTTTCATAGAAAACCGCTCAGGTGGCGGCACTTTGTTGGGCACGCAAACCATTGCCCGCGCGCCTGC
>CANCDA010000238.1 GCA_947374705.1 Comamonadaceae bacterium
GTGTGCTCTAGCGCGACAATATGGTCTTCAAAGCTGGTCAATCGGTCGGTCGTGGCGCGCCAGGTGGCCAGGCGGTCGTAGTTCTCTACAAACCAGCTCAAGGCCTCTTGCACACGGCCAAAGGCCGAGGCAATTTGCATCAGCTCACCCAACTGAATGGCCCCGCTGAAAAAACGCGGTGCCGCCACGACAAAAGGAAACACCACCGCCACCTGAAACACGCCCACGGTGAACCAGGTCAGGTTTTTTTGGGTTTTAAGCAGTTGCAGGTAGTTGGTCAGCACGCGGGAAAAGCGGTGGTCCAGCTGCTTGCGCTCCACAGCTTCACCCCGGTCCAGCGCAATCGCTTCGCTGTACTCGCGCACCAAGTGGTGGCGAAAGTCGGCCTCAAAACGCTGCTGGTTGTAGTTGAGTTGGATCAGCGGTCGCCCGACGAAGTGGGTCAGTCCGCTGGCGACCGCGTAGTAGAGCAGGGCGGCCCACACCATGAAGCCGACAATTTCAAAGTGGGTGCCCAGCACATCAACGGTGAAAATACCACTCAAACCCCAGAGAATGCCCACAAAGCTGATCAATGTGACGACCGCATTGAGGATGCCCATACTCAGGCTCACGGTGTGCGCGGTAAACAGATTGAGGTCTTCTTGAACGCGCTGGTCGGGGTTGTCGGGGGTGGTCTTTTCCGCTTGGTTAAAACGCATCAACTCCAACTGGTAGAAGGCATGGTGGTTCAGCCACCGGTCGAGGTAAAACCCGGTCATCCAGGCGCGCCAGCGCATCTCCAGCAACTGGGTCAGGTAGAGTTTGTAGGCGGCGATCACCACATAGGCAAAGGCCAGCCCCGTGAAGCGGCCCAACTGGAGCCAGAAGGCGTCCACATCGCGCAATTCCAGGGAGTTGTAGAACAGCCGGTTCCAATCGTTGATCAACACCAGCATGTACACCGAGCCCAGATTCAGCGCTACGATGGCGGCGAGCAGGCCGCGCGCTTGCCACTTTTGCTCCGAGCGGTAATAGGGCAGAGACAAGGCCCAGGTTCGTGCGATGAAAGCACTGAACGAGGCCATGTTCTTCAGGAGTGACATGGTGTCAATCGGTCTCACCCGATTTTGGGTTGCTCACCCCGCTGGCCACGTGGCCCGAGGGTACGTGCCGGGATGCGGCTTCGATGTGGCCGGTCTGGTCGTCAAAGAAGAAGTCGGGTTCGAACTCGCGCAAAAACTCCCCCTTGGGCAGGCCGCCGAGGAACATCGCCTCGTCCACCTCGATGTTCCAATCCATCAGGGTGCGAATGGCACGCTCATGCGCTGGTGCGCTGCGCGCCGTGACCAACGCGGTGCGCACGCGCATGGCGGGCGTGCCTTCTTGTTGCAGGCGGTGCAGTGCGGCCAGCAGCGGCTTGAACGGGCCGGCCGATAGGGGCAGGGCGGCCTTGCTTTTTTCGTGCTGCTGAAACGCCGCCAAGCCCTGTGCTTGGTACACCTGCTCGGCCTCGTCGCTGAATAGCACGGCGTCACCGTCAAAGGCAATGCGCACTTCGTTGGGGTGGGCCTCGCTGGCATGCGCGGAGTGCGGGTACACCTGTGCGGCGGGCACACCCGCGTCCAGCGCGGCGCGCACGTCGCTCAGGTGGGTGGATAAAAACAGATTGGCATGCAGAGGTTTAAGGTAGCGCCACGGCGGCTGGCCGCGCGTGAAGCTGCCGCGCTCAATCGGCAGCCCGTAGTGCTGGGCCGAGCGGAACACCCGCATTCCCGAGACCGGGTCATTGCGCGACAAGATCACCACTTCCACGCGCTGCGCCTGCGCATCGTTAAAGGCCAGCAGCTTCTTGACCATGGAAAACGCCACGCCGGGCAGGGCGGGCTGCTCCAGCTTGTCCAGTTGCAAGCGCATGTAGGCCTGGTCTTTGTGCGGCCCCTGGCCCTGCTCAAACACCTGGTTCTCCTGCTCGAAATCGAACAGGGCGCGCGATGAAATGGCGACGACGAGTTTGCCGTCCAGTGATACACCCATGATGACCCTTGTTTAAATTTGGGGGGAAACGCTGCAACCAGTATGACCCAGCCCCTTAACATCTGGCAATGATGACTAAATTTAACTTGATCATGTTTGATCTGGACGGTACTTTGGTTGAAACCGGTCTGGAAATTGGCGACGCCGTGAACGACACTTTGCGCCGCTTTGCGTTGCCTTGCGTGGCGCAAACCCAGGTCAATGACTGGATCGGTCATGGCACGCGTGAGTTGCTGATCCAGGCGTGGGCCTTCAGCAGCCAGCAAGACGTGGCAGCGGTGCGCGCCAGCCCTCGATTGCCCCAAATCATCGCCGAGTTTGATGGCCATTACGAGCGCCGCTGCGGCACGCGCAGCCACCTCTATCCGCAGGTGCGTGAGGTGTTGGACTATTTGCGCAGACAGGGTGTGCGCTTGGCCGTGGTGACCAACAAAGAGAGTCGTTTCACCCACAGGGTGCTGGAAGTGCACCAGCTCACGTCCTATTTCGAGAGCGTCATCAGCGGCGACAGCCTGCCCACCAAAAAGCCGGACCCAGCCGGGGTGCTGCGTTGTTTGAGGCAGTTTGCCGTGCCCGCTGATCAGGCCTTGTTTGTGGGGGACTCGTCGATTGATGTGGCCACCGCGCGCAATGCGGGTGTGGCCGTTTGGGTTTTGCCCTATGGCTACAACATGGGCCAAGCCATTGAGACCTGCGGGGCCGATCAGGTGATTCAGGACTTTGGGGCCTTGCGTGCAATATCTACAGCGCGCTTGTCTTAACCCGTTTCAGTGCAGACAACAACAATGAGGCCACAACCCGGAGGCATCCGTCGGATGACTTCGGTCTATAATCGACAGGCTTGACACTTCCGTCATGCGCACGCTTGTGGCAGTTCCAGCCGCAGGCGCAAGTTGTTCAACCGCTGGCCAGTCCAGTTACAGGAAAAATAAAATGATCGCATCCAGCATTAAAGCTGCCGTTGTCAAAGACAATGCCCGTCAAGCCGGTGACACCGGTAGTCCCGAAGTGCAAGTTGCCTTGCTGACGGCTCGTATCAACGAACTCACCCCCCATTTCAAGACCCACGCCAAAGACCACCATGGTCGTCGTGGACTGTTGCGCATGGTGAGTCGCCGCCGTAAGCTGTTGGACTACTTGAAGTCCAAAGACGCTGACCGTTACACCGCGCTGATCGCCAAGCTGAGCCTGCGTAAGTAATTGCACAAAGAATGATGAGCAAGCGCCTGAGTTAGTTCACTAGCTCAGGCGCTTCTTCGTTTGTGAGTCCGTTGGAGGTGGCAAAGACAGAGCGAAGCTGTGTCATTCCAGAGAAATTTGAGCGCTGGCATTGGGGGCAAATGTCGGGTTTCTCTGGAATGGCATCGTGTTCTGGATTGTTGACTCCGGGCCTGGGTGAGGTGGCCTTTACCTTCCGTCAATTGACCAGGAGAATGAAAAATGAGCATGTTCAATAAAGTTACTAAAACCTTCCAGTGGGGCCAACACAAGGTCATCCTGGA
>CANCDA010000239.1 GCA_947374705.1 Comamonadaceae bacterium
GAGAGCTGTTTGATGTACTGCGACCGCTCAGGGTCACGCGCCAGCACCATGCCGCCTTCACCCGACGTCACGTTCTTGGTGGCGTAAAAACTGAAGCAACCATAGTCGCCCATTGTTCCTGTGGGGCGACCCCGGTAACTGGCCTCCACCGCGTGAGCGCAGTCTTCAATGACTTGCAGCTTGTGGCGCGCCGCCATGTCCAAAATGGCATCCATCTCACAGGGCAAGCCCGCGAAATGCACCGGCAAAATAACTTTGGTTTTGGCGCTTATTTTTCGTTCAATCTGCTCGGGGTCGATGTTCATACTCACAGGGTCCACATCGGCCAGCACCGGCGTGGCCCCTGTATGCAAAATGGCGTTGGCCGTGGCGCAAAAGGTCAGCGGCGTGGTGATGACTTCATCGCCCGGCCCCACACCCGCTGCCAGCAAACTCAAATGCAAAGCCGCAGTGCAGGAGTTAAGCGCCGTCACCTGATCAGCAGGCCATTGCTTGAACGCCGCAAACTGAGCTTCAAATGCCGCCGTGCGCGGCCCTGTGCCCAGCCAGCCAGATTGGAGCGTGGCCAACACCTCCTGAATTTCAGCATCGGCAATGTCAGGCGCACCAAAGACGATAAAGGGTTGACTCACATTCATGGCCTTAAAACTCAGACGCTTCCAGCGCTGTTTGCGCAACCCTGCGCGCAGGGTTGCCCACGTAAACCGCGTCCGCTTGCGTGTCTTGCACCACCACTGCACCTGCGCCAATAAAACTGCGCTCGGCAAGGCGGATACGGTCACGCAACACCGCGCCCATCCCCACAAAAGCCTGTTCACCCACGGTACTTAGTCCGCCCATGGCCACCTCTGCGGCCACAAAGACATGGTCTGCCAAGGTGCAGTGGTGCGAGACATGTGCCCCGCTTCGGATGATGCAGTTGCTGCCCAGGCGTGCAAACGGTTGAATGATGGCGTGCTCATAAATCAGCACGTTCTCACCCAGCTGCAAATCGGGCCACACACTGGCCCGGCTGGAGATGTAATTGGCAAACGTGTAGCCGCGTTGCTTGGCTTGTTCAAAGCGGGCACGGCGCACGCCGTTGATGCGCTGGTAACCCATGGGAATGATCAAGCGGTAATCCGTTGGCGCAAAGTGATCTTCAAGCTGCTCAAAGGGCACCAGGGGCAAGCCTTCAAATTGGGGCGATGTGATGTAAGCCGCATCCACGGTAAAGCCCGTCACCTTGGTGTGACTGTCATGGCGCAGGCAGTACGCTATCAATTGGGATGAATGGGCATTGCCAAAAATCACCACAGGACGGTCATCGCGGGCTGGTGTCAAAACCGAAGTCTCAGTCATGCGAGCCTCCCACACGTTGCGTGAAAAGCTCAATAGCGCGCTGACTTGCCCGCTGCAAGCCCTCGCGGGCCTTGACGCTCGACACATCCAATCGGCTGTGAAACAGCGCCTGCTGCGCCAAGCCCGCTTGTTGCCGGGCCGTTGCATCACCCACCCAGGTCGTTAATTGCTCAAAATAAGCGTCTTGCGTGTCCAGCGCCCAACTGCCCACCTTATCAGCGGCATCACAGTCGCCGAGGGTCAGCACGGGCAAGCCCTGCTCCATGGCCATGGCCACGCTGGCCCCACCACCCACACGAGGCGGGTTGACGTAAACATCGCAAGCAGCAAGCCAAGCGGCCAAACCCTGCGTGGGGGCCATCGCATGCACGCGGGGTTGTGCGGCCAACTCAGCGGGCACTGGGCCAATCAACAACCAATGCACCTCGGGATGCGCCGCCATGAAAGCCAGCACCTGATCACACCACGGCGCAGGCATTTCGGTATCGAGCCGATGGCCTGTAGTGACCAACACCACAGCAGAGTGGGGAATGTGCAAGGCGTCCAGATTCGCCGGGTTCATCTGCCCTTTGGGCCAAAAACGGTAGGGAAAGTGCGCCACTTCGGGCGCGGGCAAGTCGGGCCACACCTCAGCAGGGCCTTGCGCATCGGCACTCAACCACACATCCACGGGCACCAAAGGCGGCATGGCATGCAATGACAAACCCAGTACTGGGTAATGGGCATGCAAGCGGTACACCAGGGGCGACACAAAGCCTACAAACATGACCAAATCAGGCGCAAAGTCATCAATGGCCCTGAGCATTTGTGCCAGCCGGAATCGCAGCGAAAACTCACCATTGGCCAGCACCAAAGGCACGTTGCCCGCCCCTTGAAGCGCCAAAGAACCGTGCTCAACTTGAAGTGGTGTGAACGTCTCTGGCCCGCCTCTCTCGCAATTGGCCTCAGGAACCATGGCCTCCTGGGCAGAAAACGCCTGACAGTCCCAACCCAATTGGGCAGCCAGACTCATGACAGTCAATGTGTAATGGGTGCCGCCATGGTGCTCATTAACAACCTGCGGCGTGTAGATGGCCACCCGCAGGGGTGACCCGGCCACGCGGCGAACGCCCTTGATCTCCGGCAGTTTTTGCGCCACCAAGCGCTGTAGTCGTGGTGCCTGGATGTCTTTGAACAAAGCGATGAAGACTTTTCGATCAGGAACTCTGGCCAACCCGTGGTACCAGGTCAAACCCAAAAAAGCCCCCATCGCGTCGATGGAGGTATGGGTATCGGCCAGCGCGGCCTGCTGTGTCAACCAGGCCGGATCGCGCGTCAAGAAAACCAAGGCACCACAGCGCAGCCAATGCTCCTCACGGCTCAGCCCAGGCAATGCCACGATGGCATCCATCAGTGTGGATTTTTGGTCTGGCGCCACGAGATTCGCCAACACGCACAGCCGCTCCCATAGGGGTGACGAGGTGGGGTTGAGCTTGACGGACTCAAAGGCGTCGCAAGCCAGGTGGTAGTTCAACAGCGCATTCATTGCATGAAAGCAAAATTATGAAACAAAACCCCGCGCTCTTGCGAGACGCGGGGTTTTCTGCGTGGCTACTACGGGCGTTTACACAACGAAGATCGTGGTTGCGCCAGACGCCGTGGTGGACAACGCCGTCACACCTGTCACGCCGGTCAACTGCACGATCAGGTCAACGCCTGCCGCATAAGTTGCCGTGGTGTCGCCCTGCTCGTACACATAGGTATTGCCGTTGTGTTCAAAAGCGATTTCGTTGTATTGGGTCGTACCTGCCAGCGTGGCGGCTGCATCGATCTTGTTCTGCAGGGTTGCCGTAGCCGCCGCAGTACCACCGAAGGTGATCACACCGCTGGTGATCTGAGCCGTCAGGCCTGCAACACCGGTCGCGGTGCCCGCAGCCACGTTGGCAGTGATGGTGCCCGTGTTGATCACGTCCAGCTTGTCACCCGTGGTCACCGCATTGGTGAAACCCGTGATGGTTTGCAACACAGATGCGTTGCTGCCGGTGGCGCTGGTGATGATGACCTGGTCTGCCTTGGCCACTGACTTGGTCAAATCAACAACGATAGGAGCAGCACCACCGGTGATGACGTTGGTACCCGCCGAGCCCTTGATGCC
>CANCDA010000240.1 GCA_947374705.1 Comamonadaceae bacterium
TTGATAAACCACATCGAGGTGTCGGCCATGAGGGGAGCGAAACTCACCGAGCAACCCAGCAGACCAATCAGCACGCCGTGCGCCAGCGCAAAGGCCCAGATGCTGTGCGCCTGAGCGGCTGCCACAAAGCCCAGCCCCAAACCCCCTGCACCAATCAACAGCGGCAACATCACGCCGCGCCGATCCGCCAGCCGCCCCATCAGCAAGCCACCCACGCCAAAGCCGATCATCAGCACGGTGTAGGGCAGCGATGCGTCGGCCCGCGCCACGCCAAACTCTGCTTGTACAGCAGGCAAGACCACAGGCACTACAAACATGCCGCTGGCCCCCACGGCCATCAAGGCCAGCGTGACCAGCAGGCGCATGACGGCTTGGCGGGAGTCGGGCTGGTTGAGGGTGGGAGATGGATGTGTCATGGCCTGCATCATCGCAGACCAAAGTCGTTCAGGTCGAAAGCGAAAGCTGCACCGGCCTCGTGCACCGGCTGGTCATGTGGCTTCAGTGCCGTGCAAATTTGGTGTCCCGCGTCAGACCCGTGACGGTGTGCACACAGGGCAGCACGAATTGACCTGCGCGTACAGGCGTTACCGTGGAGGTGCCGTAGGCCATAGTGACATCGGCTTGCAAGCCCCCTGCAACTTCAAACTCATCAACGCGCATGACCAAAGCGGGTCGGCTTTTGGGTCCGGGCGCAGCAAATTTGTCTTGTGGAAACCAGCATTGGACGATGTCGCCCGGCTGTGGTGGTGCGTACCACTCGACCGTGATGTGTTTCACAGCAGGTCAGTGATGCTACTGCTGCGCACCGGCTTGGCGCGGCGCTTGGGGGCGTGTTGGCGGATGATTTGATGCTGCGAGTGGGTTAGCGGGGGGTAGCTGGGATCGGGCGCTGCATTGGGGTTGGCGACTGCTTGCCCCTTTTTTTGAGCATGAACGGGTGCTGATGTCGTGGGCTGGTCGGACTGTAACTCGTCACGCAGGCGAGCCAGCGCGTAGAGGACAGTTTGGTTCTGCGTAAACCCCAGCGTTTTGGCCATGCGCTGTAGGGTTGCTTTGCTGGCCGTGGTGATGGAGTCGGCGCGAAAAGCGACGGAAAGTGCTTGGGAAGTCATGGGGAAATTATATGAAAAGCATAGATGATTCGCAAGATTTCGCTTTGAGTTGCGGTAGCGTGAGGAAGCGCTTTCTCACGGCAACCGTTATCATCGCCCTGTGAGCCGCTTTTTCATCCTCCTCCTGATCGTTCTCCTGCCTCTGCGTGGCTGGAGTGCGGATCTCATGGGCACGCAAATGGCGACCAACCCGGCGGCCATGAGTGCAGACTGCCCCATGATGGCCGCCGCCATACAGGCCTCGACGCCTACGCCTGATAGCACGCACGATGACAGTGACCTCCAACGCAGTTGCCAGTCTTGCCAGTTGTGCATGCCTCTGATCGCGCTGAAATCTCTGACGATAAACACCTTCGTGGTGAAGCCTCAAGCACCGCAGGCGCATCACGTCGCTCGCTTCGTTAGTGCAGAGCTTGCGCGCGCCGTCAAGCCCCCCATCTCCTGACCCGATAGCCGAATCACGTCCGTCGTTGCTTGGCCTTTGGCCATCGAGCGGTGGGTTATTTGCCGTGAGCCGGACTTGCGCAGACCGTCAAGCAACCGGCTCCACTATTAGGAGTCAATATGAAACATTGGATAGGGACGACCCTGCTCGCCTGCGCCAGCTCAGTCTGGGCTGCGCCTGAATGGACGCGTGGCGTCATCGTCAAGGTGGATCCCGCCAGAGCGCAGGTGATCCTCAAACACGAGCGGATCAAAAGCATCGACATGGACGCGATGACCATGCCGTTCAAAGTGGCCGAGGGCGTGGCGTTGAGTCCGTTCAAAACCGGCGAGAAAGTGCGCTTCACTGTCAAGGAGGCGAACCATCACCTGGTGATTGACGCCATGGAGCGTGCCCCGTGACGCCGCGTCTCAGAAGCATGGCAGCGCTCATGTCGGCCATGCTGGGCTTGTGCTTGGCAACATCGGCGTTTTGCGCGCCTATGGGCTTCAAGGACAGCGGGATGGCCATGGGCGACTTCAGTCCCAACTGGCAAGAGGCCTTGGCCAACTACGCGCTCACCTCGCGTGACGCGGTGGGTGCATCGGCCATCGCCATGCGTTCGGACAACGAGGCGCGCACCCGGCGGCTGACGGAGGCCACCTACACCCGCTTGCTCCAGCGCTGGAACCTGCCCGAGGCGCAAGCCAACGTCTGGTTTCTCGGCGGCGTGGGCACGGTGACGGGCAACGACTTTGCGGGGGCCAAGACCATGGTGACGCCGGGGATTCAGGTGGACTACGAGACGACTCGGGTTTACGCCGCCGTGACGGCGCGGCTGTACCGAGCCGAAGGCATCAACCATGACTTCGCCTCTGTGCGCTTGGGCTTTTCCTTTTTTGAAGCGGACTATGACCAGACGCAACCCTGGTTCATTTTGGAGGCCAGGCGCATGAATGACCTCTCGGATAAAACCGAAATCACGCCGATGCTGCGCCTCATTCACAACCGGTATTTCGTGGAGCTGGGGGTCAACAATGCCTCGCAGGTTCGCGCCAACTTTATGTATATATTTTGAAACCTTGCGGGACAGACCTTTAGCTCTGTCCCCAACTGATTAGGAAACTCCATGAAAAAACTCTTTATCACCTTCGCGCTGGCCATGGCTGCGCTTCCCTCCTTCGCTGCCACCAGCATGAAGGTCACCGTCAACGGCATGGTCTGTGCGTTTTGCGCACAGGGCATTGAGAAACGCATCGCCAAGATGGGCGCGACCCAGGCGGTTTTTGTTGATCTTAAGAAGAAGACCGTCCTCATCCAGGCCAAAGACGGGCAGACGCTGGACGGCAAGGCCATCACCGCCGAGATCGTGGATTCCGGTTACGACGTGGTCAAGCTGGAGAACGTGCAACAGTCGGTGGCGGAGTTCAAGGCCGAACTGAAGGGGCGCAAATGAGTTCGCATGAGAACGCCGACGGCTTAGCCCAATCCCGGGGCGGTTACTGGGCCTCGGTCGCCAGCCTCTTTGCCACCTCCAGCACGCTGGTGTGCTGCGCCATTCCCGCACTGTTGGTGGCCCTGGGGGCCGGAGCGGCGCTGTCGTCACTGGTGTCAGTCTTCCCGCAGGTGGTGTGGCTGAGCGAGCACAAGACGGCTTTGTTTGTGTCGGCTGGCGCGATGATGCTGGCCAGCGGCTGGCTTCAATGGCGCAACCGCAGCGCGCCGTGCCCCACCGATCCGCGCTTGCGGGATGCCTGCCTGCGAACCCGCAAGACCTCGAGTGTGGTCTATGGCGTCAGCGTCCTGCTTTACGGCATCGGAGGCTGGTTTGCTTTTGTGCAGCCTTGGTTGAGTGAGGCCTAAGGCAGGGCCTTGGAATCAGGGACAATCAACGCTTTCGTTTTGGCCGTGATGCGCGGCCTACCCCA
>CANCDA010000241.1 GCA_947374705.1 Comamonadaceae bacterium
ATCGAAGCGCAAGGACAGCGTGGCAATGGCCGGGTCATGGCGCGACGTGCGCTGGCCGAGGTAGCGGCTTTGTTCTGAACCTGACGACTCAAGCGACTCACCCAAAAAACTCAAGGTCAGCGCACTGGCCCGCGCCGATGCCAAACCCAGGCCCATCAGCTCAGACGGCTGCACCTCACCGTTGAGCACGGGCCGCACCTCCGCCACCGGGTTGATGGCGGCAATCGCCTCGCTAAGGGTGCTGATGCTGGCCGCGTTGCTCAAGTCGCACTTGCTCAAGAAAATACGATCCGCCAGCGCGATTTGTTTGACCGACTCGGGCTGGCTATCCAACTGCCCCAAGCCATGCACCGCGTCCACCAGCGTGATGACGCCGTCCAGCCGGAACTGCGCGCCCAGCAGGGTGTCGCTCACCAGGGTTTGCACCACGGGGGCCGGGTCGGCCAGGCCGGTGGTCTCGATCACCACGCGGTCAAAGTCCAGCACCTGGCCCATGTGCCGCTGTGAAAACAGCTCGCGCAAAGTCTCTTGCAGGTCGGTACGCACCGAGCAGCAAATGCAGCCATTGGCCAGCAGCGTGATGTTCTCGGTTGCCATGGTGACCAGGTCATGGTCAATGCCAATCTCCCCCACCTCGTTGATGACCACCGCCACCCGCGCCATGTCAGGGTGGCGCACCAGCTTGGAAATCAACGTGGTCTTGCCGCTGCCCAGAAAACCGGTGATGAGGGTGACGGGAATTTTGCCCGCCAGGGGGTCGCGTTGAAAGTTTAATTTCGGTTCCATTTTTGAGTTGCATGTCAGGGCTAGCGTTGCACGGTGAAGACTTCAATCCGTGTCTCGGTTGCGCGCAGTTGGATTTGCCCCAAGGCGGTCGTAGCATGTTGCGTGAGCATCGCATTCGCTGCCGCACCAATCACCAGTGAGCACTGGAGTTCACGCCCCGCAGCTTCTAAGCGAGACGCAAAGTTGATGCAGTCGCCCACTGCCGTGTAGGTGCTGCGAAACGGTGTGCCCAGGTCGCCCACCAAAGCCCGGCCACTTTCAATGCCAATGCGCACCCCGGCGGGAGCCAAACCGGCACGCGCACGCTCGGCGTTAAAGGCGTCCACCTCGGCCAGCATGTCCAGCGCGGCTTGCACCGCTAGGTCGGCTTGTTCGGGGCAGGGCAGGGGTGCGCCCCAAAATGCCACCAGCCCGTCCCCGCTGTAGCGGTCTAGCGTGCCGCGGCCGCTGAGCACGGGGCGGGTCAGGCAGCCCAGAAAGGCCTTGGTCACGTCAGCGGCTTCATTGAGTGACAGGGAAGAGGTGAGCTGGGTATAGCCCGCCATGTCCGCCACCAGCACCGTGATGTCGCACAAGCTCGGCTCCAGGCTGTGCTGCAAATCCCGGCGCACGATTTCATCCAGCACCGGTTGGGCCACGTAGTGCGAGAAGGTGGCCAGCAGCCGACGGCCCTGGCGCTGCGTGCGCCACCACTCATAGGGGATGGCCGTGAACAGCAGCAAGACATAGCCCCACAGCGGCGCTGAGACCGACCACTCAAGCTGATGCGACGCCCCCACAAACGCCACGCCCAGCCAGGCCAGCATCAAACCCGCCAGCAGCAGCACACTCTTCATGGCCGTCAGCCGGGCAAAGCCCGCCACGATCAGCATCAAACTCAGCGCGCACCAGGCCACCAGCAAGGGCCGCCCCGAGCGGGGGAACTGCAAAACACCGCGCTCCATATCCAGCAAGCCCGACAAGCTGGCCGCGTGCACCATGACCCCCGCCGTCAAAGGGGACAGCGGTGTGCTGACCTGATCGCCCAGCCCCAGCGACGACGAACCCACCAACACGAAGCGCCCCTGCACCATGGATTTGGGAATGCGCTCGCGCAGCAGGTCTGCTGCGTCGATCACTGTGTAAGCCTCTTGCGCGTAGGTGTAGGGCACACGCCATAGGCCGTTGACGTTGGCGGGCGCTTGCACGGCGGTGTCTGCGCACGCCAGCACAGCCTGGGACAGGCTGGGGTAGTGCAGCCCCTGGTGCAATGTGACGGTGGGGATGTGGCGCAACACGCCGTCTTGATCGGGCTGGTAGCCCACGTTGCCCACACAGCGTGCGCCTTGAAGGCCCGGATGGTTGGCTATAAAACCCGATGCGGGTAAACCTTTGGCCTGGGTGTGCGGCTGAGTATTGGACGCCATGCCGCCACTCAGCACCCCCTCACGCACCGGATTCACGCGCTCACCGTAATCAAAAATCTGCGCCAGACTCAAGGGGCCAAACGTGGCCAGGGCGGCCAGCCGGGCATCGCCCTGGGCCGCGCCCGCTTGGGGCAGCACAATGTCCAGGCCCACGGCTTTGGCACCGTACTGAGACAGCAAAATTTCGACCAAATCCGCCATGTTTTGGCGCGGCCAGGGCCACGGGCCCAACTCGCGCAAGGCGGCGTCGCCAATGTCCACCACCACCACGCGGTCTTCGCCCGTGGGTTGGGCCGACCAGCGAACGAACGCGTCGCGCAAACCTTCATCCAGCCGCACCAGCATGTCGGGGCGCTGCCACTCCATCGCCAGCGCCAAGGCCAAAGCCGCCAGGGCACAAGCTATGCGGACAAGCCAAGTCATGTCGAGCCCGCTGGGTGTGTCAAAGCCTCAGCCTTTCGAGTTCAACAACTCGTCGTACAAGGCGCGGTAAGCCTGGCCCACCACCGCCGGAGAAAAATGCGCCAACCAGCGCGTGCGCGCGCCTGCGCCCAGGCGGGCACACAAGGCGTCATCATTGGCCAAAGTGTTCATGGCTTTGGCCAATGCGCCAGCGTCCTCAGGGGGCACCACCAAGCCGGTTTCACCGTCACGGTTGATCCAGGTCGTGCCGGTGCTGATCTCGCAGCAAATCAAGGGTTTGGCAGCCTGCGCGCCCTCTAGCAAAGTCATGCCAAAGGCCTCAGAGCGCAGGTGAGAGGGGAACACAATGGCCCGGCACAGTGTCAAGATCGCATGTTTGTCAGCGTCGTTCAACGCTCCCAAAAATTGCACATTGCTCAGGCCGCTATCCTGCGCCTCTTGCTGCAAGCGTTTGCCCTCGGGCCCGTCGCCCAAAATCACAATCGGCGCATCCACTTGATTCGCCGCGTCCAGCAAATAGTCCAGCCCTTTGTAGTAGCGCAGCACGCCAATGAACAAGAAAAAATCAGTCCCCAAGCGGGCTCGCCACTTCGCTACCCGTTCGGGGTCAGACGCGGGCACAGCATCCAGGCAATGCGGGATGCAGACCAGCTTGTCTTGCAGATCGGCCAGCACATCGCTGCTGCGCCCGTAGTTGGGGGAAGACACCACGATTTTCTTGGCCTGGCCCAGTAAATAACGGCGCAGTGGTGCGTACAGTCGCCCCAACCCCTTTTGACGCACGATGTCAGACACATAGGTCACCAGCACGGGTTG
>CANCDA010000242.1 GCA_947374705.1 Comamonadaceae bacterium
CGGCACGCCCGCAAGGGGTTAATTTTTGCTCCGCCGGTAACGGCAGCATCAACCACTTGGCAGGCGAGTTGTTCCGGCAAAAGACAAAGCTGGACATGACCCATGTGCCCTACAAAGGCAGCGGCCCGGCCACGCTGGACTTGCTGGCCGGACGCGTGCAATTGTTTTTTGCTACCGTGCCCACCATCCTGCCCTACGTGCAAGACCATCGCGTGGAGCTGCTGGCGGTCACAAGCGCCAAACGATCTGCCTTGTTCCCGGGCACGCCCACCTTGGTGGAGTCAGGTTTGGGCCATGTGGACATCACCACCTGGTGGGGTGTGTTGGCCCCGGCGAACACGCCCAAGTCGGTGCTTGACAAACTCAATCAAGCCATCAATGAAGCCACTGCCCGTGACCCGGTGCGCTCAAGGCTGGTGCACGAAGGGGCCGAAGCCATCAGCGGTTCACCGACTGATTTTCAGCGCGTCTTGGGGCAGGAGTTGGCGCTGTGGCGTGAGGTGGCGAGTGCGGCGGGGATGAAGGCCAAGTAGGCCGATCCAAACAAGCCTTGGCAAGCGCACTGAAGCGGCTCAGCGGTGGGTGTGAAGCGCTTCACTCAGCACTCTCAGCACGCCCCTCTTGAAACGTTAACATCGCAAAACTCCAGGGAAAATTCAACGAACACTGGCCCCATGAACACTACGCAATTACTGGCCCTTGACGCCTGGCAACTCAGCACCTTGTTGACCCGTCGTGAACTCAAAGCCGAAGCCCTGGTGCGCGCCTGCCTGGAGCGCATCACCGAGCGCGAGGGCGCAGTCCACGCCTTCACCGCGCTCGACCCCGACGCCGTGCTGGCCACCGCCCGCGCGCTGGACGCTGGCCCGGTGCGCGGCCTGTTGCACGGCCTGCCCATCGGCGTCAAAGATTTGTTTGACACGGCAGACCTCGCCACCACTTACGGCTCCTCGATCTATGCCGGTTACCGCCCACGGGCTGACGCGTCCCCCGTGGCCCTGTGCCGGCAAGCGGGTGCGCTGGTGCTGGGCAAAACCGTGAGCACCGAGTTCGCCTACTTCACGCCCGGCCCCACGCGCAACCCGCACAACACCGCCCACACACCGGGCGGCTCATCCAGTGGCTCGGCAGCAGCGGTGGCCGACCGCATGTTGCCCCTCGCTCTGGGCACGCAAACGGCGGGCTCCATCATCCGCCCGGCGGCCTATTGCGGTGTGGTGGGCTTCAAACCCAGCCTGGGGCGTGTGGCGAGTGGTGGCGTGAAAAGTCTGTCGCCCACCATGGACATCGTCGGCGGCTTTGGCCGCAGCGTGCGCGATGTGAGTCTGCTGGGCGCGGTGCTCACCTGCGACGCGCGCTTGAGTGGATGGCGTGATCTGAGTACATCAGACTCACCGCGCATTGGCTTCTTTCAAACGCCCGCATGGCCGCAGGCTGATGCCGATGTTCAGCGTGCCTGGGCACAAGCCACACGCATCTTGTCCGTCCAAGCGAAGGACTGCCAAGACGTGACCACGCCGTTCAACTTTGGCGACCTGATCCAGTTGCAAAAAGACGTGATGACTTTCGAGATGGCCCGCGCCCTGAGCCATGAGCACATTCACCACCGTGCGCGTTTAAGTGCACCCTTGAACAGCTTGCTCGATGACGGCATGGCGATGACCGGCGAGCAGCATGCTGCCAACCTGAGCACGGTGGCCCAATGGCGTCAACGCATCGACGCCCTGTTTGAGTGCCATGACGTGCTGCTCACGCCCAGCACCACCGGCATTGCGCCCGAGGGCACGGCCACGGGCGACCCGCTGTTTTGTCGCAGCTGGTCAATTTTGGGATTGCCCAGCGTTCACCTGCCCTTCACCACCGGCCACAAGGGCCTACCTGTGGGCCTGCAACTGGTGGGGCGCTTCGGCCAAGACCACCATCTGCTGGCGGCAGCGCAGTGGGTGCAAGAGCGTTTGCAGGGCTGAGCCACAGCCGCCGCGTTATCCTTAGCCCAACGAACACCCCACACCGCACCCCCCCTATGACACAGCCCGCGCCCCCAGCAGTACGCCCCCCATCCTCGCCCAGCCTGCATTGGTCACCCGAACTGCAACTGAACGACCCCCGCACCGACGCTACGCACGAAGAATTCATCGTGATCCTCAACGCCACGGCCAGCGCGGATGCGACCACGCAGTTGCCCAAGTACCAGGAATTGGTCGAACACACGGTTGAGCATTTCGCCCAAGAAGAGCGTTGGATGCGGGCCTGCGACATCCCTGAAGATTTTTGCCACTTCACACAGCACAGCGGTGTGCTGGAGGTGATGAAAGAAGTGGAGCGCCGTGCGCTGCTGGGTGAAACCGCCCTCATTGGCCAGATGCTGGAAGCCCTGGTGGAGTGGTTCCCTGGCCATGCGCAAAGCATGGACGCCGGGCTGGTGACTTACCTGAAAGAAAAAGGCTTTGACACAGCCACCGAGACCTTTGCGGTCACCGCGTAAGCCGTCCACGCCCATGACCTCACCCATTAAACGCATTGCCATCAACACCGGCGGCGGTGACGCGCCCGGCCTCAACGCGGTGATCCGCGCCACGGTGCTGGCCGCCGGCCTGCGCGGCTGGGAATGCGTGGGCATACGCGACGGCTTCAACGGCATTTTGCTGCCCGAGCGCTACCCGCATGGCGGGGTGCGCCCCCTGACCCGCGACGATGTGCGCGGCATTGCGCACCTGGGCGGCACGATTCTGGGCACCACCAACAAAGGCAACCCGTTCAGCTTCTCCGTGACGCAGGCGGATGGCAGCGTCAAAGAAGTTGATCGCTCCGATGACATCCTGAGCTACTTCCAGCGCGAAGGCATCGACGCGCTGGTGTCTGTGGGGGGCGACGGCTCGCTCACCATTGCCAATGCGCTGCATCACAAGGGCCTGCGCGTGGTGGGCGTGCCCAAGACGATTGACAACGACCTGGACAAGACCTTCACCACCTTCGGTTTTGACACCGCCGTCTCCTTTGCCACCGAATGCCTGGACCGCCTGCACAGCACCGCCCAGAGCCACCAGCGCGTGATGGTGGTGGAGGTGATGGGCCGCTACGCGGGCTGGATTGCGCTGCACGCGGGCATTGCGGGCGGCGCACACGCCATTTTGCTGCCCGAAATTCCTTTTGATCTGGCCAAGGTCGTCACCAAAATCCGCCAACGTGAAGCCAAAGAGCGCATGTACTCGCTGGTGGTCGTGGCCGAAGGGGCGCTGCCTCAAGGCGGCGAGCACGCGCTGCTGGCAGGCGCAGAGGCTGGCCATGCCGAACGCCTGGGCGGTATTGGTGAACACGTGGCCACAGAGTTGGCCCGCCTCACCGGCAAAGACGCACGCACCGTGGTGCTGGGCCACTTGTTGCGCGGCGGCAGCCCCACC
>CANCDA010000243.1 GCA_947374705.1 Comamonadaceae bacterium
CGGTGCGGGCTTGGACGTGTACGACGACGAGCCCAATATTCCGGAGCGTCTGCTGGCCCTGAACAACGCCGTGCTGCTGCCGCATCTGGCCAGTGCCACGCATGAGACCCGCCAGGCCATGGCCGACTTGGTGATGAACAACCTGCGCAGCTTCTTCAACACCGGCAACGTCAAAGTAGCCGTGCCTTAAATAAAAACACCATGGCACTCTCTACCCAAACCCGTGAACTGCTCATGCACGTGAGCACCGCCACCCTGTGCACCGCCCTGTTCAAACGCGGCCTGCACCATCAGTTCATCCAGAACGTGCAGCCACTCAACCCCAAGCTGCCCAATATGGTGGGCGAGGCCTACACGCTGCGCTACATCCCCGCGCGTGAAGACCTCAACCCGATCTCAGTCTTCCTCAACCCCGCCCACCCGCAGCGCGTGGCGGTGGAGCAATGCCCGCCCGGTGCGGTGATGGTGATTGACAGCCGCAAAGACGCGCGCGCCGCATCAGCCGGTGGCATTCTGGTGTTGCGCATGATGCAGCGCGGCGTGGCCGGCGTGGTGACCGACGGCGGCTTTAGGGACTCGCCCGAGATCGCCACCTTCAACATCCCCACCTACCACTCACGCCCCAGCGCCCCCACCAACCTCACCGTGCACCAGGCGCTGGACATCAACGTGCCCATTGGCTGCGGCGATGCGCCCGTGTTCCCCGGGGATGTGATGGTCGGTGACGGTGAAGGCGTGGTCGTCATCCCCGCCCACATGGCCGACGAGATCGCCGCAGAGGCCACCGAGATGACCGCCTTTGAAGACTTTGTCGCCGAGAAGGTGCGCGAGGGCCGATCCATCGTGGGCCTGTACCCGCCGACCCAAGAGCAAAGTCGCATTGACTTCGAGGCTTGGCGCAAAGCCAAGCAGCGTTAAGCCCTGCACCCACACAAGGAGTCCGACCATGAATTTTGAGAACTCGAAACGACACGCCCTGTTGATGCTGGGCATCGGCCTCTTCTGCCTCAACGCCACGGCGCAGACCGCCCCCTGGCCCAACAAGCCCGTCACCGTCATCGTGCCCTTTGCCGCCGGTGGCGGCACCGACATCGGCACACGCATCGTGGCGCAGCGATTGGGGCAGCTCTGGGGGCAATCGGTGGTGGTGGACAACCGGGGCGGCGCAGGTGGCAATGTGGGGCTGGAGCTGGCCTCGCGCGCCAAACCTGACGGCTACACCTTGCTCACGGGCAATGTGGGCACGCAGTCCATCAACCCCACGCTGTACAAAAAACTCAGCTACAACCCCGACACCGCCTTCACGCCCATCGGCCTTTTTGCCGAGTTGCCCTTTGTGCTGGCCGTCACGCCCGGTTTGCCCGCCAAGAACGTCAAAGAACTGGTCACCCTGGCCAAGGCCCGCCCCGGCCAACTCACCTACGCCAGCTCAGGCAACGGTGGCTCGCCGCACCTCTCCGCCGAGACCTTCAAGATCGCCACCGGCACGCACATCCTGCACATCCCCTACCGGGGCGGTGGTCCGGCCATGATCGATTTAATCTCGGGCAACGTGGATATGATTTTTGTCTCGGTGCTGGAGACCTCGGCCCACATCAAAGCAGGCAAACTGCGCGCGTTAGCCATCAGCAGCAAAAGCCGCGTGCCGGCCTTGCCTGACGTGCCCACGCTGGAAGAGGCTGGCGTGAAGGGCGCAGAGTCCGGCTCATGGATAGGCCTGCTCGCCCCCGCCGACACGCCCAAGGACATCGTGGAAAAAATCTCCAAAGACCTGCAACAGGTGCTGGCCATGCCAGACGTGCAGCAACAACTCATCGCCCAAGGCGCTTTGGCCAAAGGCGGCACACCGGTCGAGTTTGCCCAACTCATTGCCAGCGACCGCAAGCGCTACGCCAAGATCATTCTGGACAACAAGCTCAGCATTGATTGAAACCAGGAGCCCGACACAGGTGACCTGATAATCCTCTGAGTTCGTGAACCCCACACCCGAAAAAACGAAATGACAACGCCGATGAACCGCCGCTCCCTCGCTGCCTTGTGCGCTATCGCCGCATTGGCCTCAATGACTGCGCTGCCGACGCAGGTTCAAGCCCAAAGCTGGCCCACCGGCACGATCCGAATCATCGTGCCTTACGCACCGGGCGGCTCATCAGACATCATTGCGCGCGCCATCAGCCAGCCGTTGTCGGATGCCTTGAAACAATCCGTGATTGTGGAAAACCGCGCCGGGGCCAATGGCAACCTGGGAGCCGACTTGGTATCCAAGTCCAAACCCGATGGTCTCACCTTGCTGCTGTGCGACACGGGCGCGCTGGCCATCAGCCCCTCGGTCTATACCAAGCTGGGGTTTGACCCGAGCAAAGACTTGCGCGGCGTCACCATGTTGGCCTATGCACCGCACATGCTGGCGGTGCACCCCTCGGTGCCTGCTAACAACTTGAAAGAGTTGGTCGAACTTTCCAAAAAGACGCCCATCAACTTTGCCGTCACCGGCATGGGCAGCGCGCCGCATTTGGCGGGCGTGGCTGTGGAGCGGGCCAGCAAAGCCAACTGGGTTTACATCCCCTACAAGGGCGGCTCGCAGGCCGTGGCCGACACCATTGCAGGCCAGACCCATGTAGTGATGAACGGCATGCTGGCCACCCTGCCCTATGTGCAAAGCGGTCAGCTCAAGGTGATCGGCATTTCCAAAGCACAACGCATGCCTTTGGTGGCCGACATGCCCACCCTGGCCGAGCAAGGCGTGACCGAGTTTGAGTCCGGTACCTGGCAGGGCCTGCTGGTGAGCAATGGCACGCCCAAGCCCATCATTGATCGGCTGAATGCCGAACTTGTCAAGGTCATCCGCAGCCCCGAGGTGCGCAGCCGCCTCGTCGCCCTGGGGGCCGAAGTGGTGACCATGCGCCCGGAGGAGCAAGACAGATTCTTCAACCAGGAACGTGCCCGCTGGCTCAAAGTCGTCACCGAAGCCTCCATCAAAATCGATTAACCCCCTCTTCTTTCAAGGACTCACACCATGACCTACAAAAACACCCACCTCCTCATCGACAACCAGGGGTGCGATGCCGCCAACGGCAAGACCCTTGCTGTCGTCAACCCCGCCACCGGACTGGAAATTGGCCGCGTCGCCCATGCAGGCATTGCCGACCTGGATCGCGCCCTGGCCTCGGCCCAAAAAGGCTTTGCCCTGTGGCGCAACACGTCGGCAATAGAGCGCTCCAAAATCATGCGCCAAGCCGCCGTGCTGATGCGCGAACGCGCTGCCGACATCGGCGCGCTCATGACGCAAGAGCAAGGCAAGCCGCTGATTGAGGCCAAGATGGAAGCCATGGCCTCGGCCGAGATCATCGAGTGGTGCGCCGAAGAAGGCCGCCGCACCTATGGCCGCATCGTGCCCGC
>CANCDA010000244.1 GCA_947374705.1 Comamonadaceae bacterium
GAGGCCACACCAAACGCGGTGTTGATCAACATGGGCCAGACCGAGCAGATGAAAATCACAAAAATACCGGAGGCCGACGAGTCCTTGATGGTGTAGAGCGCCAGCGGCATCCAGGCCAGCGGTGAGATGGGTTTGAGCACCTGAATGAACGGGTCTAAAGCGCGCCGCAGCAAGGGCGACATGCCAATGACAAAACCCAACGGGATGGCGACCAGACACGCCAGCAAAAAGCCCAGGCCGACCCGGGCCAGCGAGTAGCCGAGCTGAATCAAAATGCCCTTGTCGTTGGGCCCGTTGTCGTACACCGGATTCGACAAATGCTTCCAGGCCGTCTGCCCCATTTGCGCGGGCGTGGGGAAGCCGGTCTCTTTTTGAGTTTCCGGGTCTTTGCCCAGCATCTTCAGGTACTCGGCACGCTCGGCGGACACCGTGGGGTTGCTGGCCACTTGCTGTAGCGGCTGGGTGGCCACTTGCCAGGCGCCCAAAAAGACGAATAGCAAGAGCACCGAGACCAGCGTGGCCTTGAAGTTCAATGATTTGAACATGGTGCTTAGCCCATCTTGTGGATGGCAAAACTCTTCAGGTACTCATCGGGCTTGGCCGCGTCAAAGGGCTTGCCCATGATGCTGAACTTGGGGTAGGCCCCCTCGGGCGCTCTCTGACCGAGTTCGGCCATGCGTTTTTTCGCATCCGTGAGCAAGAACACCTTTTCGGCGATCTGCTTGTAGTTGATGTTGTCTTTGACGTAGCCCCAGCGCTTCATCTGCGTCAGCATCCAGACCGCCATCGACTGCCACGGGATCGGGTCAAAGTCGGCCCGGTCCGGCACGGTCTGGATATTGCCCAAACCATCGGCGAAGCGTCCCGTCAACACCTGGCTCAACACGGTCTCGGGCTGGTTCAGGTAGGCCTGGGGCGCGATCACCTTGGCGATCAGCTCGCGGTTCTTGGGGTCGCGCGCCATCGCGGAGGCGGTCAACACCGAGCGGTACAGCGCAGCAAAGGTGTTGGGGTTTTTCTGGATGAATTCTGTCGAGGTACCGAAAGCACAGCAGGGGTGACCGCTCCACAAGTCCTTGGTCAGCAGGTGCAGAAAACCGATTTCTTCATAGACGGCGCGCTGGTTGAAGGGGTCGGGGCCCAGGTAGCCGTCAATATTGCCAGCGCGCAGATTGGCCACCATTTCGGGCGGCGGCACAACACGGATTTGGATGTCGGTGTCGGGGTTCAGGCCATGCTCGGCCACGTAGTAGCGCAGCAGAAAATTGTGCATGCTGAACTCAAAGGGCACGGCAAATTTGAAGCCCTTCCACAGCTTGGGGTCGCGCTTGTCTTTGTGCTTGTTGGCCAATGTGATGGCCTGGCCATTGGTGTTCTGGATGGTGGCCACGTTCATGGCCACGGGGTTGGAGCCGATGCCCATAGACATGGCCAAAGGCATGGGTGAGAGGAAATGCGTGGCGTCGTATTCCTTGTTGATCATCTTGTCGCGAATCAGCGCCCAACCTGCGGTCTTGACCACCTCCACATTGAGGCCCTGCTGTTTGTAAAAGCCCAGCGGGTGCGCCATGATCAGCGGCGTGGCGCAGGTGATTGGGATGAAGCCAATCTTGAGGTCTTTCTTCTCCAGTGAATTTTTGTCCTGGGCCATGGCTTGCAAGCTGGTGATAGGCAGCACACTGGAGATGGCGGCCATGGCCGTGCCCTTGCCCACTGCGCGCAGAAAACGACGGCGCAACTCGTCTTGCGGGAAGATGGCCTTGACCAAGCTGGCTTCAATGAAAGCGTTGGAATAGTCCTCGAACTCGCTGCTCAGGCTTCGGCGCTTGAGCTCGGCGGTGGCGCTGCTCGCGTTCAGTTCTTTCTGGTGCTCGGCCACGGTGTGGTTCTTGCCGCAGCTGCACTGGAGCATCAGGGGGCGGTCGGCATCGTAGGGGTCAAAGAACGCAGTCATGGCATCACCTTTTTAAAATTTGTGGGACAGACCGCAGCTCACACGAAGTGAGCCAGCTCTGTCCCCAACTGATCAGACGGATGTCATGTACATCGCAAGGCACGGGCCAACTTGAGACCGTGTGCTGCGGATGCACTCAATTGGCCCCAGCGGGCCCGACAGGCTGTAGGGCCAGCCCTACAAAACTGCGACTTCAGCGCAGCGGCGCGGCCCGCATCTGGCGTTCGGCATACAAAGCCAGCTCCACATCGTTCTTGACTCCGGTTTTTTCCAGAATGCGCGCCCGGTAGGTGCTCACCGTATTGGGGACTAAATGGAGTGATGCACCAATTTCGCTCACCGACTGCCCCAGTATGAGCAATCGAAAAACTTGGTGCTCACGGTGCGAGAGGGCATCCAGCCCGCCTACCCCTGGATCCGAGCGGGCCAGCTTGCCGCCCAGCGCTGCGGCCATGGCCTCTGCGGTGAGCGCACTGACATACACCCCCCCAGCCGCCACCTTGCGCACGGCCGCCACCATGTCGTCGGGGTCGGCGCTTTTGTTCAGGCATCCGGCAGCACCTAGCTGGATGCAACGCACGGCGTATTGTTTTTCAGAGTAGGTACTGAGCATGAGTACCGGCAGTTTCGGCCAACGCTTGCGCAGGTTTTGCAGCACGTCCAAGCCATCGCGCCCCGGCATGGCGATGTCCAGCAACACCAGGTCCAGACCGCGCTCGCCCTGGAGCACCTCCACCTGGGCCAGCACCTCGCGCCGGTCGTGGCCTCGGCCCGCACCTGGATATTGGGGCTGCCATTGGAGGGATCGGCCAGCACTTGCTTGAGGCCTTCGCGCACGATGCGGTGGTCATCACCCAGCAGAACTTTGATCATGCTGCGTCAGTCCTCTATTCGTCCGCCAAGGGAAAGCTCAACTCAAACACAGTCCCCTGACCCCGGGTACTTTCAATGCGCAGCTGGCCACCAAACGGTCGGGCGCGCTCGCGCATGCCCATCACGCCGTAAGCCTTGGGGGATTCAAAGGCCTGCGCGGGCGCGCCCACGCCGTTGTCGCGCACCGTCATTTGCAAGCGCCGCTCACCGGCACCCGCACCCGAACCTGTGCGGCCTGCCGTGATACGGATCGCCACCTCGCTGGCCTGGGCGTGGCGCCCCACGTTGCTGAGCATTTCTTGCAAGATGCGAAACACCGCCATGGCGGCGGGCTCGGGCAGCAGCACGCCGTCTTCAATATGCATCTCCCAGTCCAGCGCCAGTTCGGCGGACTGCACAAACTCTTGTGCCTGCCATTCCAGCGCGGCCCACAGGCCTTGGTGATCCAAAATGCTCGGGCGCAGGTCGGTGATGATGCGGCCCACGTTGTCCACCGCGTTCTCGATCAAGCGGCTCATGTTCTGGCATTTACAACGCATGCGCTCACGCATGATTTGGCCCTCACCGTC
>CANCDA010000245.1 GCA_947374705.1 Comamonadaceae bacterium
CGAACAAAATGCGCGCACCAGCGGGTCAGCCAGGATTTGCGCAATATTGGCGCCGGTGAGCGCACCCACCGGGTTCATGGTCATATTGCCCCAGAGCTTGAACCACACGTCGCGCTGGATCTGGTGCGAGACGCTGGCGTCGAACCCGACATCCCGCAGGGTGAGCGCCAAGGTCTGGGCACGCACTGATTCGCCGTTTGCATCGATACCTGAAGGCTCCCCCACGATCAGGCCTTGCCCAAAGCCATGCACCACCAGCCCGGGCTCGGGTGAAGTGCAGGACGCGTGTACCACACCGCCCAGCACCTGGCGTGCCGGGATCAGGCGCGCGATTTCGCCGCCGGGATCCACCGCTTCCAGAACGGTGCCTTGGTACGGACCACCAAAGCCCTGGAAGAACCACCAGGGCACGCCATTCATGGCGCTCAGCACCAGCGTGTCAGGGCCAAGCAGTGGTTTGACCTGACGCGCCACGCCCAGCAATGACGGGGCCTTGACGGCGATGATGACCAGGTCTTGCACGCCGAGTTCTTCTGCGCGGTCGCTGGCTTGCACCGTCAAGGCATGGGTCTGTCCATTCGCCTGCAGCCGCAAGCCTTGGGCCCGAATCGCCGCCAGCGTCGCCCCGCGCGCCAGCACGCTCACCGCATGCCCGGCCAGCCCAAGCCGCACCCCCAGCCAGCCACCAATAGCACCCGCACCGACGATGCAGATTTTCAGCGTCATAGCTTGTACGACGCGTCCATCTTGTCCACCCGCCGTATCAGCGCGTCCAGCACATCCTGGCCCGCGCCGAACTGCGCGTCGAATTGGAAAGAGTCATGCGTGGTTTTGGCGGCGACTGCGGGTGACAAGGTGATGGCGCGACCCAGCGCGGCTTGGGCGACCTGGATGTCGCAGGCGCGCTGCAAAGTCCACAGCCGCACAAAGGTCAGCGCCAGTGTGGGGCCGTGGGCCAGCAGGCCGTGGTTGCGCAGGATGAGCAGCGGTTTGTTGCCCATGTTGGCCAGCAGGCGCGGCGCTTCTTCGGCGTGCACGGTGATGCCTTCAAAGTCATGGTAGGCCACCATGTCGTGCAGTTGGGCCGAGTAGAAATTGTTTTGCGCCAACCCGCCCTCGGTGCAGGCCACGGCCAGACCGTTAGTGGTGTGGGTGTGCATCACGCAGTGGGCGTGGGGTAGCGCGTCGTGGATGGCCGCGTGCACGGTGAAGCCGGCCGGATTCACCGGGTATTTGGAGCCGTCCAGCACTTCGCCCTTGAGGTTGATCTTGACCAGATTGCTGGCCGTGACCTCGCTGTAGTGCAGGCCAAAAGGGTTGATGAGGAACTCTTTACGGCCCTGCGTCACGCTGCTGGATAAGCGCAGCGTGATGTGGTTGTAGATCATCTCGGTCCAGCCCAGCAGGTCGAAGACGCGGTAGAGGGCGGCGAGCTGGACGCGGGCGGAGTGTTCGTCGGGGTGCATGGCGATTTTGGGTCTCAGTAGGTCTTGTCCGTCGGTGTCGCCACCTTCAAATCGGTTTTGTACAGCTTGGCCAAAGCGCTGCTCTGGCGCACCAGAATGTTGATGTCCAGCCCCACGGCCACAAAGGTGGCGCCCAGCGCCAGGTAATGGCGGGCCAGGGTTTCGTCGCTGGTCAAGATGCCCGCAGCTTTACCGGTTTTGACGATGCGGCGAATCGCCTCGTCAATCGTGGCCTGCGCCTCGGGGTGGCTGGGGTTGCCAGGGTGGCCGATGGCGGCGGACAGGTCGGCCGGGCCGATGAACACACCGTCCACGCCGGGGGTGTTGGCAATGGCCTCCAGGTGATCCAGGCCGCTTTGCGTCTCCACCTGCACCAGCAGGCAAATGCTGTCGTTGGCCTCACGTGCGTAGTTGGGGGTGCGGCCCCAGCGCGAGGCACGCGTACCGGCCATACCGCGCAGGCCGCTCTTGTCGTCGGCCTGCGGGTAACGTGTGGCGCGCACCAGCTGTTGGGCTTGCTCAGGGGTATCGACCATGGGCACCAAGAGGGTTTGAAAACCCAAGTCCAGGTACTGCTTGATGTTGGCGACCCCGGCCTCGCCATGGCCCAGGGGGATGCGGCCAATGGGGTGCGACGCCGGGAAGGGCGCGATGGCCTGCAACTGGGCCAGCATGCTGCGCAAATCATTGGGGGCGTGCTCGCCGTCGAGCAGCAGCCAGTCGAAACCGGCCTCGGCGCAAATCTCACTCGTGTAGGCGTTGGCCAGACTCAGCCATAGGCCGATTTGGGCTTGTTTATTGGCGAGGGCTTGTTTGAAAGGGTTGTTGTTACGCATGATGAAAGAGGTGAGGTGGGTTGAACAAAGGGTATCGAGTTTCGATTCAGGGGCAGATCAGTTTGACGCTTGGGAAATAGGTGGTGTAGCGACCGGCATCACGGGTCAGAATCTTCCAATCTTCGGTTTGAGCTTGGGCGCCGATGAAGAAGTCGGGCAGGACGCCGCCCTTGGAGCCCTTGTTGCGTCGGTAGGCCCAAAACGCTTGTCCCGCAGTGAATGCGGCGTTCTCCGAAAAAGCCATGTTTTTCACTTTGACGGGGCGCAAGAATCCATCCAGTTGCTCGCGGCTGTCGAACGTCGCCGCGATCTCTGCGTAAATCACGGGGTTGATGGCAATTGCACCCTGGGAGCGCGCGGCCTTGAGCTGCCCCATAGACCACTCCAGCCACGCCGGATCGCGTTCCATGATGTCAATCCAGACATTGGAATCCACCAAGATCATGGTTTGTTCCAGTCATCGCCACGGGTCAGTCGCATCAGTTCGTCTGTGCTGATACGGCGGGGCGCACAGCCAACCAAGTCGTCGATGGGGTCGGTAGGCGGCTTGCGCTTACCCTTGGCCTGCACACTGGCGATGGCAACGCGCCCATCGGGCAAGGGGTCAAAGCGAACCCGCTCACCCGGCCCCACGCCCAAGAACTGCCGGATGGCCTTAGGGATGGTGACTTGCCCTTTGACGGTGAGTGCTGGATTCATGACGGATTCCAAAAGTATTACTTCCATAAATTGTAATACTTTTGTCTAGGCAAAGGATTTAAACAAAGGTGAATTCAAAGCGGCCCAGCGGCCCATAGTCTGCATCAAACACGTCGCCCAGTTTGGCGGGGATGGGGCGTGTGAAGGAGCCCGCCAGCACGGTCTGCCCCGCCTCCAGGCCTTCGCCCCAAGGGGCCAGCTTGCGCGCCAGCCAGGCCACGCCAATCGCAGGGTGGCCTTGCACACCTGCGGCCAGGCCGGTTTCTTCCACCACGCCGTTTTGGCGCAGGATGGCCCCGCACCAAGGCAAGTCCACCGCGCGCGGCAACACACGCGCGCCGCCGATCACGATGCCGGCGTTGGCCGCGTTGTCGCTGATGGTGTCTTGCACGCG
>CANCDA010000246.1 GCA_947374705.1 Comamonadaceae bacterium
GGCAGAGAACGCCGACATCGTGATCGGCGTCAAGGTGCGCATGTCGCAAAACGTCATCGCGCGCCACGGCATCGAGCCGCTCAAACGCGCTATTCGCGCCTGCGAGCTGTCGGGCAAACCGATGCGCGTGATGGTGCACATGGGCGGCGTGGAAAGCACGGCCTTGATGAATCAAATCCTCGACACCATGCGCCCCGGCGATGTGCTCACCCATTGCTACTCGGGTGCGCCGAATGACGACGGCGAGGGCACCAACCTCGTGCAGCAGGGCAAGCTGCTACCGGCGGCGCTGGCGGCCAAGCAGCGCGGCGTGTTGTTCGACGTTGGCCACGGCGGCGGCAGCTTTGACTACACCGTGGCCGAGGCCGCCATCGCCCAAGGCCTCAGACCCGACACGATCTCATCCGACATCCACGCCGTCTCAGGCAACTCACCCGGCATGCCCTACCTGACCTGGGTCATGAGCAAGTTCCTCAACATGGGCTTCTCGCTGGAAGAAGTGGTGACCATGACCACCGCCAACCCCGCCAAAATCATCAACCGCCTGCCCAAGCACGGCACCCTGCAAGTAGGCGCCCCGGCCGACCTGACCGCCCTGGAAATTGTGGAAGGCCCGGTGGAGTTTGTTGACACGCGCAACAACAAGCGCCAGGGCAAGGTGCATATCCGACCCGTCAACGTGGTGACTGCGGGCGTGCCCTTTGGGCGGCCTTATACGGCGCCGTTTGCTTCGCATTGAGTGGCAGGGCATATCGCTGTGCGCAGTCCGTGAACAAGCTTGATCACCACAGGCCAGTAGTATGAATCAAGGTGTACCCCACAATGCTTTTCCCAAGAGTAGACCGATGAAGCCCACTGGCATTGGAATGACCGTAGATAGGCCAATGACTGTTCCTAGCTGCGCATCCCAAACATCTTTGCGGACATGCCCAAGCGCTGCCATTAGGCCGAACGCGAAACCGATGGACAGAGCGGCAAAGCCAATGAAGCCAGCATTATTCCCGCCCGCGACTAAGCGGCCGTTAGAGCTCATTCGGCTCACAGGGGGAGGCCTGACTTCGGTAAGTACTCAGACGTGAGCGCCTCTGTCGTCCGACCAGCTTCCATCGTCGCTGGAGGAACACTTATCACCAATAGATGCTCTGTCGGCGTGTGCTGTGCTCGTTCCGACAGTTGATCCCTCTATTGCTGCGGCGCTTCTGCCAGCTTGGAATCAGCGCGCCGGGTAATTTGAAACTTTGTGCAGCTCGGACACTTGAAGTATTTCCGTTCTTCATAGTCCACGTAATAGAAAACCGCATCAGTCCCACAGAGGGGGCACTTTTCTGAGATTGTTGGTTTCATGGGCGCTCCGTTTAACTGAGGTCAATGCGATGCAGACCGAAAAACCGCGAAATAATTTGGATGCTGTAGGATAAATTGGACATGAATTCCGCCTCAGAATGGCTTGTAGTCTGGATAGCAGTTGTTTTTTTGAGTGTGCATATGGGTATAAAAATCCCGACAAACCCCGCAGATCGTTTTGATCGATTCTAGGCTCCGAACAGGTTGGAAAAACCACCGATTCCCCACAAGCTGCTATACTCATTCCACAACTCTCCCTTTCCGGTCGCTGCTTGCAGTGTTTCGTTTAGGGCAAAAAACCCGCTGCAAAGCGGGTTTTTTATTGGGCGCATCGGAGTGTCATGAGAACCATTGTTTACATCGACGGCTACAACCTCTACTACAGCATTCTTCGCCAGAGCCGCTACAAGTGGCTCGACATGGTCAAGCTGTTCAGCACTCACATCCTGCACGCCCAAGACCCCAAGCTCAATCTGATTGGCTTGAAGTTTTTCACCTCGCCAGTGAAGGCGAAATTTGCCGCTCATGGTAGGGACTCGGTCACTGCTCAAAACGAATATCACCGCGCGCTCAAAGCCATCTACGGAGACTTTGTTGAGATCATCCCTGGATTTCACGAGACCCTCAAGCACCCGATGATGCGCCACGTAGAGCCGCCATCACGTCACGATAGGGTGGATGTCTGGAGCATCGAGGAAAAACAGACCGACGTGAATCTGGCCTTGCACCTGTATCGAGATGCAGCACGGCATTCGGCGGATTGTTTCGTGGTGTGCTCCAACGATTCCGATGTGGAGCCCGCCATGACTTTGATACGGCAAGACTTTCCCGAGTGCCAACTTGGGTTGGTCGTGCCCCTGCTGGCTCAAGTCGAGACCTATCGGTTTGCGAACAAGCGATTGACCCAACAGGCCCATTGGGTTCGCCACACCATCAGAGAAGACGAACTGCAACGTAGCCAGTTGAATGACGTGGTGCCGACACCGCGCAAGGCAGCACGAAAGCCTGCTCACTGGTAGCGTCCATTGGTCCACTTTGCACCCGAGAACACGCCATGAATCAAGCACCCATCCCCCGCCGCAAATTCACCTCAAATTTACTGCTCGCCTCAGCCGCCACACTGATCCCCACCACGCACACATGGGCAGTCACCTACCCCTCCAAACTCATCAAAGTCGTCGTGCCTTTCTCATCCGGCGGTGGCACCGATGTGGTGGGGCGCTCGCTCATTCAGTCCATGGCTTTGGACTTGGGCCAATCCATGATCATTGACAACAGGCCGGGGGCGGGGACGGTGATTGGGTCTGACTGTGTGGCCAAGGCGGGTGCTGATGGCCACACGCTGCTGTTGACCACCAGCGCCATCGCCATCAATGCTTCACTGGTGCCGAAGTTGCCTTACGACACGCTCAATGATTTGCCGCCGGTGGGGCGCATTTGCCAAGGCCCGATTGTGATTGCCGTCAGGGCGGACAGCCCGATCAAATCGGTCGCTGATTTGATCAAGTTGGCAAAGGAGCGCAAGGACGCGCTCAGCTACGCGTCGTCAGGCAACGGCTCTGCCGTGCATCTGGCGGCGGAGTTGTTCAAGATGATGGCGGGGGTGCAGATACAGCACATCCCCTACCGAGGCGCTGGCCCGGCCTATACAGACTTACTGGGCGGCCAGGTGGACATGCTGTTTGGCACGGCCGGTGGCACGCATAAATTCATCAAGAGCGGGCAGATGCGCGCTATCGCTTTGACGGCTGCAAACCGGGTGGATGCTTACCCCGGTGTGCCCGCAGTGGCAGAGACCATTCCCGGCTACGTGGCTGAGGTGTGGTACGGGCTGTTTGCGCCTAAGGGAACGCCGCCTGCGTATATCGAACGGCTCAACATCGCCTTGAGAAAAGCCACCGATTTGCCGAGCTACAAAGAGGCGATGCAAAAAGACGGCTTGATGGTTGCCGTGAACTCGCCGCTGGAGATGGCGGCGTTCATGAAGGACGAAGTCGAGCGCTGGCGCAAAGTCGTGAACAGTCAAGCTATCAAAACCGATTAAC
>CANCDA010000247.1 GCA_947374705.1 Comamonadaceae bacterium
GTGCGCAAGGGTGGGGTGCTCAATACGATCAATTCCTCTGCTGAGTTTTCTGGCCCTGAGTCCTGGGCTATGCCGGTGTCTAACACGCTGCTGGCTGCACCCGGTCAATGGGCGACATTGCTGGCCGAAGTGGCTGCTGCCGTGGCCGATAAAAAAGGCGTTGCCGCACCCGCGAATGCAACGGCCAGTGCGCAAGCGACTGCCATTGCCAACTCCCTACTCAGTGGCGAACGCAAAGCCATCCTGCTGGGCAATGCCGCAGCACATCACGCGCAAGCCTCTAACCTGTTGGCCCTGGCCAACTGGCTGGGCGAGCAAACCGGTGCCAGTGTGGGTTACCTGACCGAAGCCGCTAACACCGTGGGCGCACAGTGGGTGGGTGTCACGCCAGGGCAGGGCGGTTTGAATGCCGCTCAGATGATGTCGGGCTCGCTCAAGGCGGCTGTCTTGCTCAACACCGAACCCGAGTTTGATTCCGCCTTGGGAACGCAAGCTGTTCAGGCTTTGAGTCGTGCTGAGATGGTGGTGAGCTTGAGCCCCTTCAAGGCCAACATGGCCTTGTGCGATGTGCTCTTGCCGATTTCTCCTTTCACCGAGACCTCGGGCACCTTCGTCAATGCCGAAGGCCGCATTCAGAGCTTTCACGCCGTCGTCAAGCCGCTGGGCGAGACGCGTCCGGCTTGGAAGGTATTGCGCGTGCTGGCCGATCTTTTGGGTGTGCCGGGCATGGCGTTTGACTCATCTCAAGACGTGCTCAAACAAGTCTTGGGTGCGCAGCCGGGTGAACTCACCCAAGTGCCTGCCGAGCGACTGAGCAATGCGACACAAGCGGCCATCAGCGTGGCGACTTCGTCAGCTGTGCCTTGTGTAGCTTCCATCTATGCACTGGACGGCACGGTACGCCGTGCGCCTTCATTGCAACTCACCGCCGACGCGCGGCAGTCTGAACAAGGAGTGGCCGCATGATTGACGCCATCTTCAATTGCGGCCAAGGTCTGATCAACGCCGGATGGTGGTCAGGCATGGTGTGGCCAACGATCTGGATACTCATCAAAATCGTGGTGATCGTGCTGCCCCTCATGGGGGCTGTGGCCTACCTCACGCTGTGGGAGCGCAAGCTCATCGGCTGGATGCAGGTGCGCAAGGGCCCGAACCGCGTGGGGCCGTTTGGTCTCTTGCAGCCGATTGCTGACGCCCTCAAGTTGCTGTCCAAAGAAATCATCCTGCCTTCAGCGGCGAGCAAGGGCTTGTTCTTCTTGGGCCCCATCATGACCATCATGCCGGCCATGGCGGCTTGGGCGGTTGTGCCGTTTGGGCCGGATGTGGTTTTGGCCAACGTCAATGCGGGCTTGCTTTTCATCATGGCCATCACCTCGATGGAGGTTTACGGCGTGATCATTGCGGGTTGGGCGTCCAACTCCAAGTACGCTTTCCTGGGTGCCTTACGAGCTTCGGCGCAGATGGTGAGCTACGAGATCGCCATGGGCTTTTGTCTGGTGGTGGTGCTCATGGTGTCGGCCAGCATGAACATGAGCGACATCGTCACTGGGCAGGGCAAGGGCTACTTCGCCGCTATGGGCTTGAACTTCCTCTCCTGGAACTGGCTGCCTTTGTTGCCGATCTTCGTGGTCTATGTGATCTCGGGCATTGCCGAAACCAACCGTCACCCATTTGACGTGGTTGAAGGTGAATCCGAAATTGTGGCCGGCCACATGGTCGAGTACTCCGGCATGTCCTTCGCCATGTTCTTCTTGGCCGAGTACGCCAATATGTGGTTGGTGTCGATTTTGGCCGCCATCATGTTCCTGGGCGGCTGGTTGTCACCGATTGACAGCGCCTTATTCAACTGGATTCCGGGTTGGATCTGGCTGGGCCTGAAAACATTCGCCGTGGTCAGTATCTTCCTGTGGGTGCGCGCCACCTTCCCACGTTTCCGCTATGACCAGATCATGCGTTTGGGTTGGAAGATTTTCATCCCCGTCACGCTGGTTTGGCTGCTGGTCGTGGGGGCCTGGATGCAGACCTCCTTCAATATCTGGAAGTAATCGAGTCAGCTATGTCAACACTTGCTTCACCTCCTTTTTCGCTCAAGGACTTTCTCTCCAGCTTCATGCTGGTGGAGTTGTTCAAAGGCCTGGCCCTGACCGGTAAATACGCCTTCAAACGCAAGATCACGATCGAGTTTCCTGAAGAAAAAACACCGTTGAGCCCGCGCTTTCGTGGCCTGCACGCCTTGCGCCGTTATGAGAACGGTGAAGAGCGTTGCATCGCCTGCAAACTGTGCGAAGCCGTGTGCCCTGCCATGGCCATCACGATTGAGTCCGAAGTGCGTGACGACGGCAGCCGCCGCACCTCGCGCTACGACATCGACCTGACCAAGTGCATTTTCTGCGGCTTCTGCGAAGAAAGCTGCCCCGTGGATTCCATCGTCGAAACGCACATCTTGGAGTACCACGGCGAAAAACGGGGCGACCTGTACTTCACCAAAGACATGCTGCTGGCCGTGGGCGACCGCTACGAAGCCGAAATCTCTGCAGCCAAAGCGGCAGACGCTAAATACCGCTGAGTGATGGCAAGAAAGTAATCATCGTTATGGACATCAAAACTGGTCTTTTTTATGTATTCGCTGCCGTGCTGCTGTTTGCATCACTGCGCGTGATCACGGCCCGCAACCCGGTGCACGCGGCTCTGTTCTTGGTTCTGGCTTTCTTTCAGGCCTCGGGTATTTGGTTGCTGCTCCAAGCCGAGTTCCTGGCCATCACCCTGGTGCTGGTGTATGTGGGAGCGGTCATGGTGCTGTTCCTGTTTGTCGTGATGATGCTGGATATCAAAATCGACGCCATGCGCTTGGGCTTTTGGAAGCACTTCCCCTTGGCCGCCAGCGTCGGCGCGCTGATTGCGCTGGAGATGGCGGCCGTGTTGATGTCGGGCTTTCGGGTGTCCGAAGGGCCACGCCTTGCAGGCGTCATTGGCCAACCCTTGATGGAGTTGAACAACACCAAAGAGCTGGGCAAGCTGCTCTACACCCAGTACGTGTACCCGGTGCAAATTGCGGCCGTGATTTTGTTGGTGGCCATCGTGGCGGCCATTGCCCTCACACTGCGTGAGCGCAAAGACAGCAAGCATGTGGCCGTGTCGGATCAAGTGCGGGTCAAGGCCCGCGACCGCTTGCAAGTCGTCAAAGTGGCGGCCACCCAGGTGCAACCCCCTTCTGCCGGAGATGCCGCATGACCTTGACCCTTGGACACTTTCTCTCCCTCGGTGCGATGTTGTTTGCCCTGTCTGTGATTGGCATCTTCTTGAACCGCAAAAATCTGATCGTGCTGCTGATGGCCATTGAGCTGATGCTGCTGGCAGTCAACATGAATTTTGTC
>CANCDA010000248.1 GCA_947374705.1 Comamonadaceae bacterium
TCACGGTGTTGAGGGTCGCGGGCTTGAGGCTGCCGTGGTCGTGTTCGGCGATGACTAAGGCGGTCATGTCAGATTACCTTTGCTTCGTTTTTCAATTTATCCACCAACGCAGCCACGTCGGCCACTTTGATGCCGGCGCTGCGCTTGGGGGGCTCGGAGACTTTGAGGGTCTTGATGCGGGGGCTGACGTCCACACCCAGGTCGGCAGGGGTGAAGGTGTCCATGGTCTTCTTCTTGGCCTTCATGATGTTGGGCAGCGTGACGTAGCGGGGTTCGTTCAGGCGCAGGTCGGTGGTGATGACGGCGGGCAGACTCAGGGCCAGGGTTTCCAGGCCACCATCGACCTCGCGGGTGACGTTGACTTTGCCGTCCACCATCTCCACCTTGCTGGCGAAGGTGGCTTGGGGCAAGTTGGCCAGAGCAGCGAGCATTTGGCCGGTTTGGTTGCAGTCGTCGTCAATGGCTTGTTTGCCTAGGATGATGAGGCCAGGTTGTTCTTTGTCCATCAGGGCTTTGAGCAACTTGGCTACCGCCAGGGGTTGCAACTCTTCGTCGCTTTGGACGAGGATGGCGCGGTCGGCACCAATGGCCATGGCGGTGCGCAGGGTTTCCTGGCATTGCTGGACGCCGCAGCTCACCGCAATGATTTCTGTGACGATGCCTTTTTCTTTGAGGCGCACGGCTTCTTCGACGGCAATTTCGTCAAAGGGGTTCATGCTCATTTTGACGTTGGCGATGTCCACGCCCGTCCCGTCGGACTTGACTCGGACTTTGACGTTGTAGTCCACCACGCGTTTAACGGCTACCAGGGCTTTCATTTGTTTCCACTCCAGTTGAATTTCGTGACGATGAGGTCAGCTTTCCATTGTATTCGCCTGACCGCAGGTGAACCACGCGTTGCGGGTAGGGGATGTCAATGCCCGCCGCACGCAGTTCACGCAACACATCCAGATTGATCTGCGATCGCATGCTCAGCAGCCCGTTCTCCGGGTCTGCAATCCACAGCACCAGCGTGAACTCCAGCCCGTCAACGCCAAAGTGGTTCAAATGCGCTGCGGGCTCGGGGTCTTTGAGCACCCGCTCACAGCGCCCGGCTGCGGCCAACAAAATGCGCTGCACCTGTTCCACATCGCTCTCGTAGCCCACCGTCACCGCCAGTGTGACAATCACTTTTTTATCCGCCAGCGAGAGGTTCTCCACCCGCTGGGTGATGATGAGTTCATTGGGCACCACCGATTCGTGACCCGTGACCGATCTGATCAAGGTGTAGCGGGTCTTGATGTCGGTCACCACGCCCTCAAAACCGTCCACCTTCACCGTATCACCAATGCGCAGGGAGCGCTCCAGCAAAATCACAAAACCGCTCACGTAATTGGCCGCCAGCTTTTGCAAGCCAAAGCCCAAACCCACGCCCAGTGCACCGCCCAGTACCGACAGCGCCGTCAAGTCCACCCCGATGGCCGATAGCACAAACAGCAAACCCATCAGCAACAAGCCGGCGCGAACCATGTTGGCAGCGACTTTGCGCATCGACAAGTCGCTCACGGTTTGGCGCAGCACCCGCGTCTCAATCGTGGCCGACAGCCACAAGACCAGCATCAGCACCAGACCCGAGGACAGTAGCCCCTCCACCAGGGTGCGCAAGCTCACGCGGGTCTTGCCGAAGGTGAGGGTGATGAGCTCCATCTCCGCCAGCACCGCAGGCAAGAGCCCCACGATCCACAGCACTGCCACACCCCAAGCCAGCCAAGACAGCCATCGCTCCAAGCGCCGAAAGGCTTTAGACAAGGGGAACGACGCCGTCAGCACCCGCACGCACAGCCGAATGGCCGCTAGCGACATGAAGATGGGCAACGCCAGCTTGAGCACCACCACCGGCTGGTATCGCGCCAAGCCATAACGCGCGGCATAGACCAAGACCAAGGCCAGCACGGGAAACAAAAGCCCATCCAACGTGCGACGCCCCAACCAGACCGAGTCGCCCACGGCCCCGCGTCCAACCCAGCGCGCCAATCCGTAGGCCAGCGCCAGGCACAGGGCCAACACACTCAACTCAAGCCACATCGCGGCGCCACCGAATTGGGCGAATTGTGCAAAGAGGTCTTGAAAATCATTCATCTGTTTTGCTTTCGGTTGCTAGCGTCATATCGCCTTCTTCACCTGCCCGAGATACGCCGCCAGACGCGCCTTGATGTCCAGCGCCGCGCCGGATTGCACCAAGTCATGCAGGTCTTGCTCGCGGGTGTCGCGCTTGGTGGCGCGTAAAACCATGGCGCGCGCATCGGCTGGGGTGGCGAGCACATGGGCCAGCACCTGGGCTTCATAAGCGGGCCATGCATCGGGCTCCAGCACATCATTCAACAAACCCATGGCCTGGGCCTGCTTCGCGTCGATTTTGTTGGCATTGCCGATCAGGCCTTGTGCGCGATCAGCGCCCACGCATTCGGCCAGGCGGCGCGAACCCAGCACCAAGCCAAAGCGCGCGCCGGGAAACGTCATGCGGGTGTCTGCCGTGCCGATGCGGTGGCGGCAGGCCAGCGCCAAGTCCGCTCCTGCGCCAATCGTTTGCCCATGCACGCAGGCCAGGGTATCGACCGATGAGTAGGCAAAGGCTTGCAGCATCTGCTCGATGCGCACAAAGTGCAGCAGCAGGTCACCGGCGGAGCAGTCGGGAAACTGGCTGAAATCAAAACCGGCGCAAAAGCCTTTGCCTTCGCCGCGCAAGACGATCAAACGCGTGCCGTCGCGTTCACTGCGCTGCGCTTCCAGCAGCAGCTCTGTGGCCAGCTCCAGACTCAAGGCGTTGCGCTTCTCGGGGCGGTTCAAGCTGATGCGTTTGACGGGGCCGTCGCGCTCGACCTTGATCAGCACGGTGGGCGCATGGTTTGACTCGCTCATGGCTGGCTCCCCAAAATTTCGGCGTTGTGCTCCCCCAAACGCGGTGGGCGACGTACTATCGGCGCGGCAGCACCGTTGAATTTGAGCGGTGTGCCCACGGTGTGCGTGGCGTGCCCATTGGCCATGTGCAAAGGCTGCACCCATTCCATCGCTTCGGTTTGCGGGTCGGCCAACACGTCGGAATAACGGTTGATGGGGCAGCACGGCACCCCGGCCTGACTGAAGGCGGCGATCCAGTGTGAGGCGGTGTACGTCTGCAACACCTCCTCGATCAAGACCTTAAGTGCGTGTTGATTTTGCGCACGCAGCGCGGTGCTGGCAAAACGGGGGTCGGCGATCCAGTCTTCATGCTGCAAAATTTGGCACACCGTCTCCCACAGGCTTTGCGTGCCTGCGGCCATCACCAGGTAATCGTCTTGCGCCAAAAAGGCTTGGTAGGGCGCGTTGCGCGGGTG
>CANCDA010000249.1 GCA_947374705.1 Comamonadaceae bacterium
GTGAGCTTCTTCGCCCAAGAGCTGCGCACCCCGCAACCCGTGAGCGTCAAGCGGCTGGAGAAGGTGTGGGGACAGGTGAATCAGTGAGGCTAAACCCCTGAAGCGCTTGCTTTATCGTAAATTTAGAAAACATCAATAATCAGATGCTACGCCGTAATCACGCGTGAATTCCTTGAACCTTTAAACAGCATCACCCATGGCCATCGCACACATCAACGGCGTCTCTATTTTTTACCAAATCATCGGCGAGCAAGGCCCCTGGTTTGCCCTCAATACCGGGGGGCGAAGAAGTCATGATGAGTTCGTCTCGCTCGCCGAAAAAATCGCTGCGGGCGGTTTTCGGGTCGTTCTGCATGACCGTCGCAATACCGGCGCATCCGAGGTGCACATCGCGGGCAGTGCTGGAGAAGAAGAGATTTGGGCCGACGATCTGGCGGCCTTGTTAAAGCATTTGAACGCAACGCCAGCCTTTATTGGCGGCGCGTCATCAGGCGCCCGACTTTCCATTTTGGTCAACCAAAGACACCCAGACATTGTCAAAGCGCTGGTGTTGATCCGCGTGACGGGGGGCGATACGGCGGCCAAGCGCTTGCCGCCCAAGTACTACGGACAATTCATCCAAGCGGCCCAAGAAGGCGGCATGCGGGCCGTCTGCCAAACGGCGGATTACCAGGAGCGGATTCGCGCACGCCCTGAGAACGAAGCCATTCTCATGGCGATGGATCCAGCCACGTTCATTCAAGTGCAAAGCCATTGGTTGAAGTTGTTCACCCAAGGCCCAATCTACCCCGTCATGGGGGTGGACGAAGCCACATTGCGCGCCATCAAGGTACCTGTTTTCATCATTCCGGGCAATGACAGAACCCACGCCAGCCGCAATGCGCTGGATGCCGCCAAGCTCATCCCCCAATCCGTCGTCTTTCAACTGCCCATTGAAGATCAAGACCTGGACATCATTTCATTCACCGACTGGGCGTCCTATGAGGCTGAAATTTCAAACCAAGTCATCGGTTTTTTAAAAGGACTTTCAACATGAAAATCAGACGTGTTGTCACCGGCCATGACATTAATGGCAAGGCGATTGTTGAGGTCGATGAAATTTGCAAAAACATCATTTCAAGACGACCCCAGCACAGCAGTTGTGTCGTCTGGTCGAGCAATGAGTTCCCGGTGGACAACGCAGACCCTGAGGATGGGGGCTTGCGTGATGTGTCTGTCACGCAAAAAAACCAAACCGTTTTCCGCGTGGTGGAGTACCAGCCGGGTGTTGCGCCACGCAACCACCGCACCGAGACCATTGACTACGCCATCGTCATGTCCGGTGAGATTGACATGGTGTTGGACGACACGACCGTGCATTTGAAGCAGGGCGACTTGATCGTGCAGCGGGGCACGATTCACAACTGGGTGAACCCTGGCACTGTGCCGTGCACGATTGCCTTTGTGCTGATCGCAGCTCAAGTGCCAACGCTGCCGCATTCGTCCTTGGCTGCGGTGGGTTAGGGCGAGGGGAGTCGCTATGCCGCATTTCAATTTGCTCAAATTCGGCTTCAGATTCGCTTTGGGTTTGAGTTTGATTTTTGGGGCTGTCCTTCAACTGACTCACGCCCAATCGTTCCCCACCAAGCCCGTCAAAATTGTCGTCCCCTCCGCCCCCGGTGGCGGCACGGACATCATCGGGCGCATGATCGCGCAAAACTTCAGCAAAGCATTTGGCCAGAGTTTTTACGTGGAGAATAAAGCGGGCGCAGGCAACATGATTGGTATCGAGTATGTGGCGAAGTCCGCTGCCGATGGCTACACCCTGCTTTTTGTACCAAGCACGCTGGTGCTCAACCCCATTCTGTACAAAACGGTCAATTACGATCCAATCAAAAATTTTTCACCCATCTCGATGGTGGCCACCACGCCCAATATTTTGGTGGTCAATCCGAATGTCAAAGCCAGCCATTTGAAAGACTTCATTAGCCTAGCGAAAGACGCCCCCGGCAAGCTCAACTACAGCAGCGCCGGGGTGGGCACCTCGCCCCACATGTCCATGGAACTGTTCAATCACATGAGCAACATTCAAACCCGGCACATCCCCTACAAAGGGACAACGCCCGCGGTGAATGATTTGCTGGGCGGGCAGGTCGATGCGATGTTCTCCAATGCCTTGACTGTGATGCCGCTGATACAAGCGGGTCGCCTGCGCCCTTTAGCGGTTTCAGGAAGCAAAAGACTCAACCTACTGCCAGAAGTGCCCACCGTGATGGAGGCCGGTGTGCCCGGCTATGTGGCTGTTCAATGGTATGGACTTTTAGCCCCCGCCGGTACCCCCGCAGCGATTGTGAAGTTGCTGCACGCGCAAATGGTCAAAGCCTTGGATACCAAAGAAATCCGAGAAAAATTATTATCTGAAGGTGCAGAGCCCGTAGGCAGTTCGCCGCTTGAGTTCGAGAATTTAATTAAGACTGACTTTTTAAAATGGTCATCGGTCGCCAAGACTGCGGGGATAAAGCCGCAATGAGAAGCCGAAAATACCTCGCTCCACACTCGATCTAAACCAAGCGCTTGCTGATCGCTTTGGGGGTTTTGAGCAGCGGCCCATCGCTCGTCTCGGTTTGGGTGCATAGAAAATTTTCACTGCTGCTGAGCAAGCCACGGTAGAGAGTTTTGCACAGCGCTCGACCTTCGACGCCAGGCCAGTCAGCGGGTAGCATGGCCTGCGGCAAATGGGGGTCGCGCAGTAAGACACGGCGGTATTCATGGATGAGCAGGGTGCGCACAAAAAAAGCCTCGGCCGGGCTCAAGTTCTCTAATTCGCTCAATAGGGGCTCAAACCGCGCGACAAACTGCGTCCACGCCAGTGCCACCTCGGTCAGCTTGAAGGCCTGATGCAGGATGTTTTGCAGGGGTTGGTCGGAATAGGTGTCGATACCCGAGGCACTCATCACCGCCACCTTGTCTTGCGCCTTGGCGGTTTTCAAAATGTCTTGCAACGCGCTGTGGTCACCATGCGGGTGAGCAAACAGATGGGTTGATATAGGGCCAAAACCTTCCCACAACAATTCGCGGCGCAGCGCTTGCCGTGTGCTGGCACGCATGGCGTTATTCAGCAGCACGAGCGTCCAGCGCCCATCCCAGTCGGGCAGCTTGAATTCATAGATGCGCCGGTCGGCGTGCTGCACACGTTGCAAGCCGGTGTCGGACAGGGCATAAAAGCTACGCCGTCCGATGCGTGTGGCTACAAGCCAATCGTCTGCTGTCAGCCGGAATGCGCTGGTACGCACCAGCCGGGACGACAGGCCGAACAATTCCATCAAAGAGATCAGGCTGCCCAGCCAGA
>CANCDA010000250.1 GCA_947374705.1 Comamonadaceae bacterium
CGCTACTTCAGCGGCGTCAAAGGCATTGCGATGCAAGACGCCTCGCTGCAAGAGAGCATGGGGCCGATTGTGGACCGCAGCAAAGAGCGCCTGGTCTCCACCGACTTGGCCATCGTGCAAGCACGGCGCCGCCTGATCCAGGCCGCTACCGACTTGTCCGATGGTGAAACGCCTCCCGGCCTCAGCACCGAGTCGCAGCATGTGCGCTCGGCTTCGTTTGTGGGCCCGGTGAACTTGGCCTACCCGGAATTGAAGGCGGAACTGGCGGCCCGTGCGGGTACAGGCATCAAGTCGATCTGATGACCAACACCATCCTTGCCGCCGTCGCCTTGCCCGACAAAGCCGTCGAAGTGCGCGCGTTTGATCGCCCCGACATCGCCACCGATGCCGGTTTATTGAAGGTCGAAAAAACCGGCGTCTGCGGTAGTGACTGGCCTTACTTTCTGAACTACCCCCAGAGCAAAGGGCCGCTGATTCTGGGCCACGAAACCGTGGGTTTTGTGACCGAGCTGGGTGCATCAGCCGCCAAACGTTGGGGCGTGCGCGAGGGCGACCGCGTGGCGCTGGAAGAGTACCTTCCCTGCGGCCATTGCCACTTCTGCCGCACCGGCGACTACCGCCTGTGTGACGCCACCGACACGCTGGTGGGCAACGGTGTGCGCTACGGCTCTACCTCCATCAGCGTGAAACCGTCCTTGTGGGGTGGCTTTGCGCAGTACCAGTACTTGCACCCCAACACCGTATTTCACGCCGTGCCCGCGACCGTGCCTGCTGCCCTGGCCACCTTGGCGCTGCCCTTGGGCAACGGCGTGGAGTGGGCCGTGTTTCAAGGCGGTGCCACGCTGGGCATGGCGGTGGTGGTGCAAGGGCCGGGTCAACAAGGCCTGGCCTGCGTGGTGGCCGCGCGTGAAGCGGGTGCAAGTTGCATCATCGTCACGGGCTTGGCCAACGATGGGCCTCGATTGGCCCTGGCCCGCGAGATGGGCGCGCACCACACCATCAACATCGAGAGCGAAGATTTGCTGGAGACCGTGGCCGACCACACCGGCGGCCTGATGGCCGACCTGGTCATCGACTGCGCCTCGGGCGGCCCTGCTACCATTTTGTCGGCGCTGCAACTGGTGCGCAAAGGCGGGCGGGTGTTGCTCTGTGGCCGAAAAGGTGTGCCGATTCCCCAATTCGACAGCGACTTGCTGTTCAAGAAGAACCTCACCGTCAAAGGCGTGCGTGGCCACAGCCACCAAGCGGTGGAGCTGGGCATCGCGCTGATTGCCTCAGGCAAGTACCCGTTCGAGAAGATGTGCACCCACAGCTTTGGTTTGAATGCGGTCAGAGCGGCCTTGTTGACCGTGGGGCGCGAGGGGGATGCGAGCGCGATGCATTGTTGTGTGGATCCGTGGGCGTGAGGCCACCTCAGTCTCTTTGAAAGTCAGATCTGCATCATTGATGCTTTAGAAATGGCAAGCTGGTCATTTTGGACGAGATTCACCGTGCGCCGGGTGTGTTTGAGGTGTTGCGCGGCATCATTGACGACAACCGCCAGGCGGGTCAGCGCAGCGGCCAGTTCTTGCTATTGGGTTCGGCCGCGCTGGACTTGATGCGCCAGTCCAGCGAAACCCTGGCCGGGCGCGTGGCCTACCTGGACATTGCTCCGCTCAACATTGTTGAGGCCACTGCGGCAGGCATCGCCGACAACACCCTGTGGCTGCGCGGCGGCTTTCCCGACAGCTTGCTGGCCGCTGACGACACCCGCAGCCTGGACTGGCGGCGCGACTTCATTCGCAGCTACCTGGAGCGCGACGTGCCCATGTTTGCGCCCCGCCTGCCCGCCGAGACCATTGGCCGCCTGTGGACCATGCTGGCGCACAACCAGGGCAGCGTGCTCAACCAGTCGCGCATCGCCAGTGCGCTGGGCGTGGCCAACCCCACCATTGACCGCTACATCGACCTGTTGGTGGATCTGCAACTGGTGCGCAGCCTGCGACCCTGGGGTGGCAACCTGGGCAAGCGGCTAGTCAAGTCGCCCAAGGTGTATGTGCGCGACAGCGGCCTGCTGCACGGCCTGCTAGAGCTGGAAACCCTGAACGACCTGCTAGGCCACCCCGTGTGCGGCCACAGCTTCGAGGGCCATTGCATCGAGAACCTGATCCAGGCCGCCGGTAAGCGCCGCGTGCCCTACTTCTACCGCACGCAAGTTGGTGCAGAGATTGACCTAGTGCTGGAGAAAGGCGGCAAGCCCGAGATCGCCATTGAAATCAAGCGCTCCATGGCCCCCAGCCCGGAGCGCGGCTTTGCCGTGGCCTGTGACGATTTGCAGATTGAACAACGCTACGTGGTGTACCCAGGGCAAGAGCGCATCTCCTTGCGTCACGGGGCGCTGGCGATGGGGTTGCAGGAGCTGGTGGGGCTACTGGCGCAGGATTAGTGACAAATAGGCGAATAGAGTTGGTGTAATGTGCGCAAGCAGCTATTCAATAGATAGCATAAATAATCCGACGGCATCTCCATGAGCCGTATTGCAACCATATTCACTGCACAATTTGCGGCGAATAAGCGCCATAATCGCCTCATGCGCCCTCACCGCCCCACTCGCACTCCCCGCTACATCTGGCAACTGCCCGACTGGCCAAACCTCAGCTATGACGCTGCCGCACTGGCCGCACCGCTCGCCCAGGTGCACCGCGCGCAGGGCCAGCTCATGGGGCGTATGGCCGAGCTGGGCCTAGCCCAGCGCGAGCAAGCCACCTTGCAGGTGCTCACCCAAGAAGTCATCAAGACCAGCGAGATTGAAGGCGAGCACCTCAGCCTGGACGCCGTGCGCTCGTCCATCGCCCGCAGGCTAGGGCTGGACATTGGCGCCCTGGCCCCCAGCGACCGGCATGTGGACGGAGTGGTGGATGTGGTGCTGGACGCTACCCGCAGCTTTGAGCAGCCCCTAACGCCAGAGCGCCTGTTTGGCTGGCACGCAGCGCTGTTCCCCACCGGCTACAGCGGCCGGGTGCGCATCACCGTGGCGGCGTGGCGCACGGACGCCAGCGGCTCCATGCAAGTGGTGTCGGGTGCGGTGGGCCGCGAGACAGTGCACTTCACCGCCCCGCCTGCCAGCACGCTATCAGAGCAAACCGATGCGTTCTTGAAGTGGTTTGAGGCCGCCCCCTTGGGCGACGCCCTTATCAAAGCCGGGCTGGCCCACCTGTGGCTGGTCACCCTGCACCCCTTTGACGACGGCAATGGCCGCATCAGCCGCGCCGTGGGCGACATGGCGCTGGCCCGCGCCGAGGGCACCAGCCAAAGGTTTTACAGCTTTAGCGCCCAGATACA
>CANCDA010000251.1 GCA_947374705.1 Comamonadaceae bacterium
TGGCAAAAGGACCGGTAGGCGGCTTTAAATCCTGGCGGTGTGGTGACGTGGCCAAAACCGTCTTTGATCTCATGGCGGCAGCCGATTTCATCGCCATCGCGACTCAAGGGGGCGACCACTTCTGCGACAAACTTGGCCGCTTCGGTCAGCACCTGCTGCACCAGGTCGGCGTCCACCTCGGCATGCGCGGGCAGAGCTTGCAACTGCTGTGGGGTCTGTAGGACACGCAGCAGGGTGAGCGTGTCGTCCAGATCGGGTTGAAAGCTGTTCATGGCGTTACCGCATCTTTGCGCGCCGCACCCAGGTAGGTGTCGATCACGCGGGGATCATGGGCCAGCTCGGACGCCATGCCCTGCAAACCCACTTCACCCATCTCCAACACGTAGCCGTAGTCGGCAGCCTCCAGTGCGGCTCGGGCGTTTTGCTCCACCAGCAGGGTGGTCACGCCGGTGCTGCGCAGGGTGGCGATGGTTTTGAAAATTTCTTTCACGATCAGGGGGGCCAAGCCCAGGCTGGGCTCGTCCAGCATCAATAGCGTGGGGCGCGACATCAACGCACGTCCCACCGCCAACATTTGACGCTCGCCGCCCGACAAAGTGCCTGCCTCTTGCAAGCGGCGTTCCAGCAGGCGGGGGAACAATTGGTACACCACGTCGAGCTGTTCGCGCCAGAGCTTGTTGCGCAGGCGCACCTGGCGGTACGCGCCCAGCACCAGATTGTCTTGCACGCTCATGCTGCCAAACAGTTCGCGCTTTTCTGGTACCAGGGCGATGCCCAGCATGACGCGTTCTTCCAGCGAGAGCGCGGCGATGGACTGGCCCTGAAATTCAATCACCCCTTGCGCGGGCAACACGCCCATCAGCGCATTGAGTAGGGTGGACTTGCCCGCCCCGTTGGGGCCAATGACGGTGATGACGCTGCCTGTGTCGGCGTGCAAGGTGATGCCATGCAAGACCTCGGCTTTGCCGTAACCCGCGTGCAAGTTGTGCACGCGCAGCAGGGGTGCTGACGTGTGAGGGGTGACGGGTGCGGAGGTGGTGTTGAGATTTACGTTGGACATGGTGGGCGTCGCTTTCAATGCTCGGTGCCAAGGTAGGCGGCGCGCACAGCGGGGCTGGCTTGAATCTCTGACGGCGTGCCTTCAATCAGGCGCGTGCCGAACTCCATCACCACCATGCGGTCGCACACGTCCATCACCAAGTCCATGTCGTGCTCCACCAGCAAGATGCTCATGCCCTGGCTGCGCAATTGCCGCAGCACCTCAATCAGGGCCTGTTTTTCCTTAAAGCGCAGGCCTGCAGCGGGCTCGTCCAGCAGCAGCAGGGCCGGGTCATTGCACAGGGCGCGCGCAATCTCCAGCAGGCGCTGCGAGCCCATGGGCAGGTTGCCCGCCAGTTCGTGCAATTGCGCGCCCATGCCCACACGCGTCAACTGCGTGGCAGCTTCTTTGAACAAGCGTTGTTCTTCAGCCTTGTCCAGTCGCAGCATGGCGGACAGTGCGCCTTTGTCGCCGCGCAGGTGCGCGCCCAGGGCTACGTTTTCCAGCACCGTCATGTCGGCAATCAGCTTGACGTGCTGAAACGTGCGCGAGATGCCGCGTTGCGCCACACCGCGTGCGGCCAAACCCGTGATGCTTTCACCCCGGTAGCTCACCTGCCCGCTGGTGGGTGCGAGCACGCCAGTGATCAAGTTGAAGGTGGTGGACTTGCCCGCGCCGTTGGGGCCAATCAGGCCGACGATTTGACCGGCTTGAACCGTGAAGTTGATGTTGTTGACGGCGACTAGTCCGCCAAATTCTTTGCGGATGTCTTGCACTTGCAGCACGACCTCACCGGCCTGTGGCTTGGCACGCGAAGGCAAGGGCGCTGCACTGGTCCATGCAAAGCTTGTGTCATCGCGGCGCAGAGCAGGCAAGCGCCGATCCACAAAGGCCCAGATGCCATCGGGCGCGTACTTCAGCACCAGCACCAGCACCACGCCAAACACAATCACCTCGTAGTTGCCGCTGTGGCCAATCAACTTGGGCAGCAGCACTTGCAACTGGTCGGCCAGCAGGGTGGTGATGGCAGTGCCTGCAATCGCACCCCAAACGAAACCAGCCCCACCCATCACCGCCATGAACAAATACTCAATGCCGATGCGCAGGCCAAACGGCGCGGGGTTCACCGCGCGCTGAAAGTGCGCGTACAACCAACCCGAGACGCAGGCCAAGAGTGCTGCCATCACGAAGATACCGATCTTGTAGCGCAGCGTGTTCACGCCCATCGCCTCGGCCATGCTGGAGCCAGTGCGCAGTGCGCGAATGGCGCGCCCGCCACGTGAATCCAGCAGGCGTTGCACGCCCAAGCAAGCCAACAAGAGCAGCGCCCAGGTGAAGAGCAGATAGACCCGTTGCTGGCCGATTTGCCAGCCGCCCATAGACAGGCCGGGCAGATTCAAAATACCGTCGTACTTGCCCAGCGCATCCAGATTGCCCATGGTGTAGTACAGCGACAAACCCCAGGCGATGGTGGCCAGAGGCAGGTAGTGGCCCGACATGCGCAGCGTGATCCAGCCCAGCACCAGCGCGCTGATGGCCGTGATACCCAGGCCCACCACCAGACTGAGCCAGGGTGACCACTCCATGCTGATGGACAAATAAGCCGTGGTGTAGGCCCCAATGCCGACAAAGGCCGCTTGCCCAAACGAGGTGAGCCCGCCCACACCGGTGAGCAACACCAGGCCGAGCACGGCCAGACTGGCAATGCCGATGTAGTTGAGTTGGGTGATCCAGAACTCGGGCACAGGCAGTACACAGACCCCCACCAGGGCCATGATGAGCGTGGGCAGACCCCAGGCACGAAGACGTTGAAACAGCCGGTTCATCTCAATGCTCCTCGTCTGAATGGCCGCTGCGCAACGAACGCCAAAACAGCACGGGCAAAATCATGGTGAACACAATCACCTCTTTGAAAGCACTGGCCCAAAACGAGCCAAACGCCTCCACCACACCCACCAGCAAAGCCCCCAGCGCCGCAACGGGGTAGCTGGCCAGTCCACCCACCACAGCAGCCACAAAACCTTTGAGGCCAATGAGAAAACCGGAGTCATAAAACACCGTCGTGGTCGGGCCAATCAGCAAGCCCGAGAGCGCACCGATCAGGGCCGCCATCATCAGCGTGAGCTGCCCCGCGCTTTGGGACGAGATGCCCATCAGCCGCGCGCCCAGGCGGTTCACCGCCGTGGCACGCAAGGCTTTGCCGTACAGCGTGCGCTCAAAAAACAGCCACAGCAGCACCATCAAGGCCACGGTAGCAACAAAAATGATGACGGTCTG
>CANCDA010000252.1 GCA_947374705.1 Comamonadaceae bacterium
GCCATGAACAGTCGTGGCCTGATCCTGCGTGACGGCGCGGGTGTGGATCGCACGGTGACCGTGCGCGCAGCCACCACGGCGCAGGGGGTCGGTATGAATTCTGGCGCGGTTGATTTGGTGATTGTGCTGGTCAAGTCCTTTCATACCAGGGAGGCCATGCAGGCGGCCACGGTTTTGCTGGGGCCAGACACAATGGTGATGTCGCTGCAAAACGGTCTCGGCCATGAAGATATTTTGGCGGACATCGTGGGCCGGGAGCGCGTGCTGGCAGGCAAGACCTATGCCGGGGGCTCTCAGCTGGGCCCGGGCCATGTGCTGGTGGGCACCATCGGCAAGGACACCCATATCGGCGAGCTGGACGGGCGCATCACACCGCGCGTGCAGCGCATTGCCGACACATTCAATACGGCCGGGCTGGACACCATCGTTAGCAACAACATCATGGGGACGATCTGGGACAAGCTGCTGGTCAACGTGGCCACAGGCGCAGTCAGCGGTATTTCCCGCCTGGTCTATGGTGAGCTGTACCAAGTGAGTGAGTTGGAAGCCACCGGTGTTGCTGCGGTGGCGGAGGCCATGGCTGTGGCCAAAGCCAGCGGTATCACGCTGAGCATTACCGACCCACGCCAGCCTTGGGTCAAGGCCGGAGCCGGGCTGCCCTACGACTTCAAGACCTCCATGTTGCAAAGCCTGGAAAAAGGCTCGGTGACCGAAATTGATTTCATCAACGGTGCTGTCGTGCGTCAAGGCGAAAAATGCGGCGTGCCCACTCCTGTCAACCAGACGCTGGTGGCCTGTATTAAGGGCCTGGAACGGGGTCTGAAAACCTGAACATTCAATCAATAACCCTATGGCCTATACCCAAAAATCTTACGTCGAGCACGTCGCCGTGCGCGTCAAAGACATTCACTGGCACATCAATTTCTTTTATGAAGCGCTAGGCATGGACGTGCGCGAGATCGACGGCCCGACCGACGCGCCCAACCAGTACTGGAGCATCGGCGGCATGCAGCTCATGAGCACACCAGGCTTTGAAGCCGCGCCCAGCAATGACGCGGGCTGGCTGGCGCACCTGGGCATCATGGTCGATGACCTGGAGCAGGCTCTTTTCCAGTGCCACAAATTTGACGTCAAGGTATTGCCCCAGGGCCGCAACTGGCTGCAGTTGCCCGACGGCCTGGCCATCGAGTTGATCCAGGCCGCGCCCGGCAGCGTGGCGCAGATGCTGGCCGTGAATCCTCGCGCCTGAACTTCCCCCATGCTTGATTGACAGAAATACATCCCATGGTCACACCAAAAATCAACTTCACTACCCCCGAGAAATACTGGGACGACGCCCGCGAGGGCGATGAATGCACCAGCCCCAGCTACACCGTCACTAAGGAGCGCATCCTCGCCTACGCCGACCTCACGGGCGACCACACGCCGGTGCATGTGGACGAGGCCTACGCCAACGCCAGCCACTTCGGTGGCATCGTGGCGCATGGTCTGTTTGGCCTGTCTATCGCCGACGGATTGAAGACCCAAAGCGAGTACCGATTCTTGCCCGGCATGTCACTGGGCTGGACCTGGGACTTTTTGCTGCCGATCAAGGTCAACGACGTGCTGCACGTCAAGTACCGTGTGGGGGCTATGCGCGCCAGCAAAAGCAAGCCAGGCTGGGGCATTGTGGTACTGCCGTCTGAGCTGATCAACCAGGACGGACAAATGGTGCAAAAGGGCGAACACCGCCTGATGATTCCCCGTAAACCAGGAAACTATTGATATGCAAAATTTACCCCTCAAAGGCATCCGCGTCATTGACTACAGCCACTACCTGGCTGGCCCACACATGTCGCGCTGTCTGGCCGCACTGGGGGCCGAGGTCATCAAGGTGGAGCGGCCCAACGCGGGTGACGCTGGGCGTGCCAGTCCGACCATGGTGGGTGGGCAAAGCGGCTACTTCATGCAACAAAACATGGGCAAGCAGGGCCTGTGCATCAACCTGCGCGACCCGCGCGGCCTGGAGATGATGCACAAGCTCACCGACAGTGCCGATGTGTTTGTGGAGAACTATCGCCCCGGCGCGCTTAACAAGCTGGGTCTGGGCTATGAGGAGCTTTCAAGACGCAACCCTAAGCTGGTGTACTGCTCGGTCTCGGCCTATGGTCACACCGGCCCTGACTCGGCCCGACCTGGCTTTGGCCTGATAGCCGAGGCCAAGAGCGGTGCCATGTCGCTGATTGGCGTGCCGGGCGAGCCGCCGCCGCTGTTTCGCATGCCCATTGCCGACATGTACGCCGGCATGCACGGTGTGTCCGCCATTTGCGCCGCGCTGTTTGGCCGCGTGGCCAGTGGCCGGGGCCAGCACATCGACATCGCGCTGTACGACTGCATGGTCTCCATGCACGACTTTGCCACGCAAAGCTACCTGATGAGTGGCGGTACAGAGCTGCCGGTGCAGACCGGGCACGACTTGCCGCAAAGCACCGTGTATGGCACCTTCACCGCGCAAGACGGCTACTTGGTGATTGCCGCGCAAATGACCGATACCTGGATCAGCCTGGCCCGGCTCATCGGCGGCGAGGCCTATGCGGCTGACGCCCACCTGCACGACCAAGCCGGACGCAACGCGAGCCGCGAAAGCATTCTGACCAAGGTGCGGGCGTGGACATCAACCCGCACCGTGGCGGCCTGCTGCGCCGCCTTGGATGCAGCGGGCGTGCCTGCCGCGCCAGTGCAAACCATTGACCAGGTGCTGAGCGACCCGCAAACCCTGGCGCGCGGCATGGTGGTGGAGCAAGACCACCCGCTGCTGGGTAAGATCAAGCTGCCCAATCTGCCGTTTCGTTTCTCGGATTGCGACACCTCACCCAGCGGCCCTGCGCCGCTGCTGGGGCAGCACAATCGGGACATCGCGGCCAGCATGGGCTATTCAGAAGCCGAGATTGACACCTTCGTCGCTGAAGGTGTTTTGTACGCGGAAGAATCCGTGAAGCAACTAACCCGATAAAGACCATGACCGACCTCTATGCCGTGATCGGCAACCCCATTCAACAGAGCAAATCGCCCCTCATTCACACCGCGTTTGCCAAGGCCACGAACCAAGACCTCGAATACACCAAGATTGAAGGCCATTCGTTTGCCGCCGACGTGGACGCCTTTCGTGCCCGTGGCGGGCGCGGCATGAACATCACTGCGCCCTTCAAGATCGACGCCTTTGCCTACGCCACCGAGCGCTCAGAGCGTGCCCAGTTGGCCGGAGCCGCCAACGCCCTGAAGTTTGACGGTGAA
>CANCDA010000253.1 GCA_947374705.1 Comamonadaceae bacterium
GCGAATTGGTTTGCGGTCTATGCGCCTGCGGCTACACCAGCGGCTGTGGTGAAGAAGCTCAACGCGGCGTTTGTCAAAGTAAAAAGCCAGCCCGAGATGCGGGCCAAACTCGAAGGCATGGGCTTTGACCTGCTCTTCGCGACACCCGACCAAGAGGCTGACTTCATGCGTGCCGAGCTGGTGCGCTGGGCTCGCGTTGCCGCCTACGCCGGCATCAAGGCCGAGTAGGCGGCGTTCGCTATCTCAATGGAACTGTTCTTCTTCCGTTGAGCCGGTCAGCGCCGTGACGCTGGACTTGCCGCCTTGAATGGCGGTGGTCACCTCATCAAAGTAGCCCGTACCCACTTCTTGCTGGTGTGACACAAAGGTGTAGCCGCGGTCGCGTGCTGCGAACTCGGGGTCTTGCACCTTCTCCACATACGCCGTCATGCCGCGCTTGACATAGTCTTGGCTCAAGTCGTACATGTTGAACCACATCGAGTGGATGCCGGCCAGTGTGATGAACTGGTACTTGTAGCCCATGGCGCCGAGTTCGCGCTGGAACTTGGCGATGGTCGCATCGTCCAGGTTTTTCTTCCAGTTGAAAGAAGGCGAGCAGTTGTAGGCCAGCATCTTGCCGGGGTGAACCTTGTGCACCGCGTCGGCAAACTTCTTGGCGAAGTCCAGATCGGGCGTGCCGGTCTCGCACCACACCAGATCGGCGTAGTGGGCGTAGGCGTTGGCGCGGGCCACGGCTTGGTCCAGACCTTTGCGGGTTTTGTAAAAACCTTCGGCGGTGCGCTCACCGGTCAAGAAAGGTTTGTCGATCTCGTCGTAGTCGCTGGTCAGCAGGTCGGCGGCTTCCGCATCGGTACGGGCAATCACCAGGGTCGGCACGCCGCACACGTCAGCCGCCATGCGGGCCGCGATCAGCTTTTGGCAAGACTCACGGGTGGGCAACAGCACCTTGCCACCCATGTGGCCGCATTTCTTGACCGAAGCCAGTTGGTCTTCCCAATGCACGCCGCCAGCACCGGCCTTGATCATGGCCTTCATCAGTTCAAACGCGTTGAGTACACCGCCAAAACCAGCTTCCGCGTCGGCCACGATGGGCGCGAAGTAATCGACGTGGCCTGCGTCGCCTGGGTTCGTGCCCTTGGACCACTGGATCTCGTCCGCACGACGGAAGGTGTTGTTGATGGTCTCAACCACTTTAGGCACGGAGTCCACCGGGTACAGCGACTGATCCGGGTACATGGAGCCGTAGGTGTTGTTGTCAGCGGCCACTTGCCAGCCGGAGAGGTAGATGGCTTTCACGCCCGCCTTGACCTGCTGCATGGCTTGACCGCCAGTGAGTGCGCCCAGGCAGTTAACGTAAGCCTCGGTGTGCAACAAATCCCAGAGCTTTTCAGCACCACGGCGTGCCAAGGTGTGCTCGATGGGGAAAGAGCCGCGCAGACGCACGACGTCGGCGGCGCTGTAGCCGCGTTTGATGCCTTTCCAGCGGGGGTTGGTGGCCCAGTCTTTTTCCAGGGCGGCGATTTGCTGTTCGCGGCTGAGTTGTTCGGTGAGGGTTTGCGGCATGTGAAGCTCCTGAGGTTGATAAAGAAGTTAACTGACCAACAAAGGTGTGTGGTGAGTCGGTGCATGCATCTTATGTCTTATATAAGACATAAAACCATCGGTATCAAAAAAAATATCAATTATTTTTATTGTTATGAATCAATGTGTTACGCGTTGGTTTTTGCATTGTGGTGCTTTGTATCTTGTATTGATAAATTCAAGGCGGAAAGCCTTGGCTTTGATTTCTTAATGTGAAAACGAAGTTCACATCAACACGCACCCCCCCGTTGGCGCCCATCCCCCAGCGTGCTTGCGCCTTAAACGCTGCGCTGCAAGAGCATGGCGTCGCCATAACTGAAAAATCGGTACTCGCTGGCAATGGCGTGCTGGTACATCGCTCGGATCGGCTCGTACCCGGCAAAGGCGCTCACCAGCATCATCAGGGTGGACTTGGGCAGGTGAAAGTTGGTGATCATCAAGTCCACCCACTTGAATTCAAAGCCGGGCGTGATGAAGATCGTTGTATCTGCGCTGGTCAAACCACTTTTCGCCCAGGACTCCAGCGTGCGCACGGTCGTTGTGCCCACGGCCACGATGCGCCCACCGCGTGCTTTGGTGTTTGCAATCGCCTGCTGCGTGGCCTCAGGCACTTCGTACCACTCGCTGTGCATGCGGTGTTCGGCCAGGTTCTCGGTTTTGACGGGCGAGAAAGTGCCCGCACCCACATGCAGGGTGACGCTGGCGCGCTGCACGCCACGGGCCGCCAATGCCGCGAGCAGCGCTTCGTCAAAATGCAAAGCGGCGGTGGGTGCGGCGGCGGCCCCGGGTGCGCGGGCAAACACGGTTTGGTAGCGCTGCTGGTCTTCCTCGGTGTCGGGGGTCAGGCCATCGTGCGCTCGCTCGATGTAGGGCGGCAGCGGCATGTGGCCGTGCCTGTCCATCAGCGTGTAGGGCTCGTCACCCGCATCGTTGCTCAGCACAAAGCGAAACAGCGCGCCTTGTGCATCGGGCCAGCGGCCCAGCAAGGTGGCACTTAGGTTGTCATTTGTGCCGGGTGCGCCCACCAGTTTGATCGTGGTGCCGGGCTCGGGCTTTTTGCTAACACGCATGTGCGCGGCCACTTGGTTGCCGCCCAGCACACGCTCAATCAGCAGTTCCACTTTGCCGCCAGTCGGCTTCTCGCCAAACAGGCGCGCCTTGACCACTTTGGTGTCGTTGAACACCAGCAAATCGCCACGCTTTAAAAGGCTGGGCAGATCACGAAAAATGCGGTCGGTGGGTGTGGCGCCTGTGCCGTCCAGCAAGCGTGAGCTGCTGCGCTCGGGGGCAGGGTGTTGGGCAATTAACTCAGGCGGCAGCGTGAAATCAAAATCGCTGAGCGTGAACACGCGGGAAAGGTCAGGGGAGGGTGCAGAGGTCATATCTTGAGGGCTGGACGAACCCGTGCCAAGCAGGGGGAGAAGAAAGGCGGGAGCGAGCCGCAATTTTCTCATTAAACTTAGCCCTCAACACCTCAAGGGGAACCCCATGCGCCTGCCCACCTGCCGCCTGCCACAAGGCCTCGCTCTGCTGTCTGCCGCTCTGCTCTGCACCACCACGGCGCTGGCCCAGTCTTACCCCAACAAACCCATCAAGGCCATCGTGCCCTTCGCGGCGGGTAGTGCCACCGACCAGATTGGCCGCGCCTTTGCCGCCAAGATGGCCGAGACCCTGGGCCAGCCCATCGTGGT
>CANCDA010000254.1 GCA_947374705.1 Comamonadaceae bacterium
ATACAACTCGGTCACGGATTTCATTCACCTGACGCAGGTTCATACCGGCCCCAATGTGCTGGTGGTCAACGTCAATACGCCTTACAAGTCGCTTAAGGATGTGATCGCCTTTGCCAAGGCCAACCCGGGTAAGTTGGACTACGGCTACACCAATGCGGCCTCGGGCCACATGGCCATGGAGCTGTTCAAGCAAACCACTGGAATTTTTATGACCGGCATTCCCTACCGGGGCGGTGGCCCGATGCTGACCGATCTGTTGGGCGGCACCATTCCCATGATGTTCATCAACCAGGATGCCGCTTTGCCCTACGTCAAGGCTGGTAAATTGCGTGCGCTGGCTGTGACCAGTGCCAAGCGCAATGCGCTCTACCCGGATGTGCCCAGCATTGCCGAGTCCGGCTACAAAGGCTTTGAGGCCATGTCGTGGTCTGGCATCTCTGTGGTCAAGGGCACGCCTGCCCCCATCGTGGCCAAGCTGGAAGCGGCCGTGGTTCAGGCCATGAGTTCCCCCCAAATCAAGCAGCGCCTGGAGTCGGTCGGTTTTGAGGTGCCTGCGCAAGGGGGCAAGTCCTATGCCGCCTTCGTGAAAAGCGAAGCTGAGCGTTGGGTGAAAGTGATCAAAACCGCAGGCATTAAAGCGCAGTGATATGAAAAATTTTGATACCCCTGTCATCACCGCCTTGCGCGTCATCCCCGTGGCGGGGCATGACAGCATGCTCATGAACCTGAGCGGCGCACACGGTGCTTTCTTCACCCGAAACCTCTTGATCCTCACCGACAGCGCAGGCCGCACCGGCATCGGTGAAGTACCGGGTGGTGAAAAAATTCGCGCCACTTTGCAAGAAGCGACTGAGCTGGTGGTGGGCCAAGGCTTGGGCAACGTGCAGGCCGTGCTCAACCTGATGCGTGAGCGTTTTGCCGACCGTGATGTGGGCGGGCGCGGGTTGCAAACCTTTGACTTGCGCACCACCATTCACGCCGTGACGGCGGTGGAATCGGCCCTGTTGGATTTGCTGGGTCAGCACTTGAATGTGCCCGTGGCGGCGCTGCTGGGTGAAGGCCAACAGCGTGAATCGGTGGAGATGCTGGGTTACCTCTTCTTCATTGGCGACCGTAACAAAACTGACCTGCCCTACCGCAGTGAACCGGATGCTGATAACGCCTGGGCGCGCCTGCGCCACGAGGAGGCCATGACGCCCGAGTCCGTAGTGCGTCTGGCCGAGGCGGCGCGTGAGCGCTATGGCTTTAATGACTTCAAGCTCAAAGGCGGCGTGCTGGCTGGTGAGGTTGAAATTGACGCCATGCGCGCCTTGCACGAGCGCTTTCCTCAAGCCCGCGTCACACTGGACCCGAACGGCGGCTGGCTGCTGAAAGACGCCATCAGATTGATGCGCGACATGCGCGGCGTGGTGGCTTATGCGGAAGACCCCTGCGGTGCGGAAGAAGGCTTTAGCGGGCGCGAGGTGATGGCGGAGTTTCGCCGCGCCACCGGCTTGCCCACGGCCACCAATATGGTCGCCACGGACTGGCGGCAGTTGCAGCATTCGCTCTCACTGCAAAGTGTGGACATCCCTCTGGCGGACCCGCACTTCTGGACCATGGCGGGCTCGGTGCGCGTGGCGCAAACTTGCCGTGACTGGGGTCTGACCTGGGGTTCGCATTCCAACAACCATTTTGATATTTCGCTCGCCATGTTCACCCATGTGGCCGCTGCCGCACCGGGCAAGGTCACGGCCATTGACACGCACTGGATTTGGCAAGACGGCCAGGGCTTGACGAAAGAGCCCTTGCAGATCATCAACGGTCACGTTGAAGTGCCCAAAAAACCAGGCCTCGGCATTGAGCTGGACATGGCCAAGGTAGAGCAAGCCCACCAGCTCTATTTGCAGCACGGCCTGGGCTCGCGTGACGATGCCAGCGCCATGCAGTACCTGATCCCCGGCTGGAAATTCGACAACAAGCGGCCGTGCATGGTGCGTTAAGGCAGTTGATGAAAATCTTGCAATCCATTCGTGCCCGCAAGGGGCAGCCGGTCTGAGTTTTTCGCGATGCAGCCTCAACCACCATGAACAACTCAAACACCCCAACGACCTCCAGTGACCGCATCATCTGGGTGCGCGTTTCTTCGTGCTATCTGCCCTTGGCTACGCCCATCAGCGACGCCAAGGTACTGACCGGTCGGCAAAAGCCGATGACCGAAATCGCTATTTTGTTCGCTGAAATCGAAACAGAAAGCGGTCATCAAGGTCTGGGCTTCAGCTACTCCAAGCGGGCCGGTGGCCCCGGCCAGTTTGCGCATGCCAAAGAGATTGCGCCCGTGCTCATCGGTGAAGACCCCAGCGATATTGCCAAGCTGTGGGACAAACTCTGCTGGGCTGGTGCGTCTGTGGGGCGCAGCGGCATGGCCACGCAGGCGATCGGTGCCTTTGACGTGGCCCTGTGGGACCTGAAGGCCAAGCGCGCCAACCTATCGCTGGCCAAGTTGCTGGGTTCTTACCGAGACTCGGTGCGCTGCTACAACACCTCGGGTGGTTTCTTGCACACGCCGATTGACCAGTTGATGGTTAATGCATCGGCCTCTATCGCACGCGGTATTGGCGGCATCAAGCTCAAGGTCGGCCAGCCGGATGCTGCACTGGACATTGCCCGCGTGACGGCGGTGCGCAAGCATTTGGGCGACGCCGTGCCCATCATGGTGGACGCCAACCAGCAGTGGGATCGGCCCACCGCCCAGCGCATGTGCCGCATCTTTGAGCCCTTCAACCTGGTCTGGATCGAAGAGCCGCTGGATGCCTATGACCATGAAGGCCATGCCGCGCTTGCGCTGCAATTCGACACCCCCATCGCCACCGGTGAAATGCTGACCAGCGCTGCCGAGCACGGCGACCTGATCCGCCACCGCGCGGCCGACTACCTGATGCCTGACGCACCGCGTGTGGGTGGCATCACGCCTTTTCTCAAAATTGCAGGGCAGGCCGAGCATGCGGGCCTGATGCTGGCCCCGCACTTCGCCATGGAACTTCATGTGCACCTGGCTGCGGCTTATCCGCGTGAGCCCTGGGTGGAGCATTTCGAATGGCTGGAGTCCTTGTTCAATGAGCGTATCGAGATCAAGGACGGTCGCATGCGGGTGCCGACCCGGCCTGGCTTGGGCCTGACATTGAGCGAGCAGGTCAAAGCCTGGACCCGCGAAGTGGCCGAAGTCGGCTCACGCTTTTGACCGCACAACCCAGACCGAACCTTCAAGGAGCCTCCATGCCGATCATTGCC
>CANCDA010000255.1 GCA_947374705.1 Comamonadaceae bacterium
CTCACCGTATTCGCTTTTTCATCTGAGAACTGGAATCGACCTGCTGAAGAGGTGTCGGGGCTGATGGATTTGCTGATGGTGGCACTCTCCAGAGAAGTGCCAGAGTTGAACAAAGAAGGCGTCCTCCTGCATTTTGTGGGCGAGCGAACTGGTTTGTCTGCCAAGGTGCTGGCGGGGTTGGCCCAGGCTGAGGCGGCTACGGCAAGCAACACGCGTCTCATTGTGAATGTTTGCTTTAACTACGGCGGGCGCTGGGACATGGCGCAAGCTGCCTCAAAGTTAGTGGCACAGGGCAGGGCAGTGACGGAATCGGCGCTGGGTGCTGCAATGGCATTGGCCCACGTGCCAGACCCTGACTTGATCATTCGCACGGGTGGTGAGCAGCGTTTGAGTAATTTTTTGCTCTGGCAGGCGGCTTACGCCGAGCTTTATTTCAGCGACAAACTGTGGCCTGAGTTTGATGAGGCCGCGCTGGACGAGGCGCTTGCAGCCTATACACAGCGCGAACGCCGATTCGGCAAAACATCCGCTCAAGTGGCCGCCCTAGGCGACGCTACGGCCAAATAGGAATCTCCATGCTCAAGCAGCGCGTCATCACCGCCATCGTTTTGCTGCTCATCTTGCTGCCAGCCTTGTTTTATATGTCTCCCGCGCCGTTTTGTGCGCTGGCGTTGGTGTTGATCTCTGCCGGCGCCTGGGAGTGGGGGCGATTGAACGGCTGTGGCCCTATGTCATCGCTTGGTCTTGGGGCGCTCTTGGCCATAGTCGGTGGCGCGACTTGGGCTGGCGGCTTGTTGTCCATGAACCTGTCTTGGGTCTGGATGGTGGCGACTGGGTGCTGGGTTGTTGCCTCGGTTGGGCTGCTACGCCAAGGTGTGCCCGCGTGGTCGGCCATCCCGCGTTGGATTCGTTTGGTGGGTGGTTTTTTAATGCTGTGGTGTGCTTGGTTAGCGGTGGCTCAGGCGCGTGTGGTGGGAATTAATTTCCTTCTCTCCAGTCTCGTGCTGGTCTGGGTGGCTGATATTTTTGCCTACTTCGCGGGCAAGGCTTGGGGTGGCCGTTTCACACGCAGCAAGTTGGCCCCATCCATTAGTCCGGGCAAAAGCTGGGAAGGCGTGTGGGGCGGTATGGTGGGTGTATTGATCTTGGCCATAGGTTGGCTCTGGATCGACCAGGCGTGGCAAGTCATCGTGCCCAGTTTGTACAGCCAACTGGCCGTCAAAGGCGTCTTGTTTTTAGGGCTCGGGGCATTGATGATGGCGGTGATGAGCGTGGCGGGTGATTTGATTGAGTCGCTGATCAAACGCAGTGCCGGTGTGAAGGACAGCAGCGGCTTGCTGCCCGGCCATGGTGGCGTGTTGGACCGCGTCGATGCCTTGTTGCCCACGCTGCCTTTGGCCATGATGTTTCATTCACTGCTTGCGCCATGAAACAACGCATTGCCATTCTCGGCTCGACCGGCTCGATAGGTACCAGCACGCTGGATGTCATAGCGCGTCACCCCGAACGCTTTGAGGTATTCGCACTCACAGCCGCCACGCAAGTGGATTTGCTCTTGCAGCAGTGCGTGCAATTCAAACCGAACTATGCCGTGATGGCCAGCGAGGTGCATGCTCAATTATTGGCCGACAAATTAAAAGCCTTGGGGTCATCAACCACGGTTTTGAAGGGTGCTGAAGCCATATCTGCCATGGCCTCGCATGAGCAGGTGGACATCGTGATGGCCGCTATCGTGGGTGCAGTGGGTCTGGCCCCTTGCATGGCCGCAGCCCGCGCGAGCAAGCGTCTGCTGCTGGCCAACAAAGAGGCGTTAGTGGTGGGGGGCGATCTTTTCATGCAGGCGGTCAAGGCGGGTGGGGCGACACTGCTGCCGATTGACAGCGAACATTCAGCCATTTTCCAGTCGCTACCGGAAGATGCCAAAACCTGGTCAGCGCGCGTTGACAAAATCATTCTCACCGCGTCGGGCGGCCCGTTTCGCACCCGAGAGCCGCAGACCTTGCGTGATGTGACGCCCGATCAGGCTTGTGCCCATCCCAACTGGGTGATGGGGCGAAAAATTTCGGTAGATTCCGCCACCATGATGAACAAGGCGCTGGAGGTTATTGAGGCGCATTTTCTGTTCGGTCTGCCCTCGCAACGCCTGGAAGTCGTGATTCACCCGCAGAGCGTGATTCACTCCATGGTGCAGTACCGAGACCATTCCGTGGTGGCGCAACTGGGCACGCCGGACATGCGGGTGCCCATCGCCTACGGACTGTCGTGGCCCGAGCGCATGGCCTCGGGTGCGCAGGCGCTGGACTTTGCCAACCTGTCGGACATGAGCTTTGAAGCGATTACCACACGCGGTCATCCAGAGCGCTTTCCCGGGTTGAAACTGGCCTGGGAGGCGCTGGAGGCCCCATCCGGGACAACGGCCGTGCTCAATGCCGCCAATGAAATTGCGGTGGCTGCATTTTTGGAGAAGCGAATTCGTTTCGACCAGATTTATGCCGTCAACCGTGAGACGCTTGAGGCGCTCATCCCGTCACCAGCAGGATCACTGGCACACCTGTTAGCGCTGGACGCTGAGTCACGGGCGACGGCGCAAGCGGTTGTTCAGCGCTTGTCGATCTGAGATAGCGATCCCTTTCTACTTCCTCTATGTTGACACTTGCTGCTTTTGTCCTCGCTCTCGGTCTGCTGATTGCCATCCACGAGTACGGGCATTACCGCATGGCCGTGGCCTGTGGCGTCAAGGTGTTGAGGTTTTCCATTGGCTTTGGTCGCCCCCTGTTGCGTTGGCAACCCAAAGGGTCTGATACGGAATTCACACTCTGCATCTTTCCACTGGGCGGCTATGTCCGCATGCTGGATGAGCGCGAGGCTGCGGTGGACGCATCCGAGCGACACCGGGCCTTTAACACGCAAGCCTTGCGTGCACGGGCCTTGATCGTTGCGGCTGGGCCTGTGGCCAATTTGTTGTTGGCGGTTGTGCTCTATGCCGGGGTCAATTGGATGGGTGTGCAGCAAGCAGCGGCTGTGTTGGGCAGCCCCGTGGTGGGGTCGGTGGCCGAGCGTGCGGGCTTGACGGGGGGTGAGCGGGTGCTGCGTGCCGGTTTCGCGGATGCAGCGCTGCAGACGGTGTCGTCTTTTGAGGATGTGCGTTGGCTGTTGACCCGTGGAGCGCTCGAAGGCAAAGATGTTCAGCTTGCTGTTCAGGTGGGGCAGAACCAGCAAACCCGTGATATCACGCTGGCCCT
>CANCDA010000256.1 GCA_947374705.1 Comamonadaceae bacterium
TCTACCCCCAGCGTCGTGTCAAACATCAACGAGAAGACGATTACAAGTGATCCACTGAAAAGACCTGCGAAAATACCCTGATGTTCACCGGAATCATCACCGGCGTGGGGCGCATCGTCGCCAGCCACGACCTGGGTAGCTCATCTCACCACGGCAAGCGCCTCACCATTGCGTGCCCGCCCTCCTACATCGACGATGTGGGTCTGGGCGACAGCATTGCGCTCAACGGCGCTTGCATGACTGTCACCACGCTCGCCCCCTCGCAAAACCAGTTCACCATCGACATCTCGGCCGAGTCGCTAGACAAAACCACAGGGCTGGCCCAGGGCTGCCAAGTCAACCTTGAAAAAGCCCTGCGCGCGCATGACCGCCTGGGTGGCCACATCGTCTCCGGCCATGTGGATGGCATCGGGCAGGTCAGCCACTTTGCCCCGGTGGGTGAGAGCTGGGAGCTGCGGGTGCAGGTGCCGCCTGAGCTGGCCCGCTACCTGGCCTACAAGGGTTCCATCACCGTCAACGGCGTGAGCCTGACCGTCAACCGCGTGGTGGACAACGCCAGCGGTTGCGAGATCAGCATCAACCTGATCCCCCACACAGTACAAACCACCGCCCTGGCCGAACTGCGCGCGGGTGCGGGTGTGAACCTTGAAATTGACACCGTGGCGAGGTATGTGGAGCGCATGCTTTCCACATCTCAAATCGGCTTGGCTGCGAATTGAGTTCTTGAGCACTTTAGCCCAGTTTATGGCATAGTATGCCAATGCCAAAAGCTCAAAGGAGCACTACCCATGCCCACACGCAACGTTGTCCTTACCCCTCATCAGACCCATTTTGTGGAACAGCTTGTCAACACCGGGCGTTACCAGAATGCGAGTGAGGTATTGCGTGAAGGTTTGCGCTTGGTCGAGCGGCGCGAGTCCGAAGACGAGCTGCGCCTGACCGCGCTGCGAGAAGCAGCCCGGATCGGCATGGCCGACATCGACGCGGGTGCTTCGCAAAGTTTTGCCACAGCTCAGGCGCTCGGCGAACACTTGGCAACGCTTGACGCAGAAATCATGGGGGCTTAGTGGCAACTGGACTGTCCACGCAGCTTTGGACGGTTCGCCTATCGGCGACCGCAGAAACCGATTACCGTCAAATATTGCGGTGGACACTCAAAAATTTTGGACCCACACAGACCAATGACTATGCCGCCGTCCTCACATCCGCTTTGCAAGCGCTGTGTGCAGGCACCAGTACCATCGGCGTCAAAGCGCGTGAAGAAATTGGCACAGATATTTGGACGCTGCATGTGGCCCGACAAGGGCGAAAAGGGCGTCACTTCATCCTGTTTCGCGTCAACCGCGTTCAAGGGCAGCAAGTGATTGACGTCCTACGGCTTCTGCATGACAGCATGGACTTGCAGCGCCACCTGCCGTCAACCGATCTGGGACAATAGCCCGCAACGAAAATCGACTTTTATTTTTATGAACAGCTCATCCCCCGCCCAAGCCCTCACCCTCGTCGCGATTTCCCCCGTCGAAGACATCGTGGCCGACATGCGCGCCGGGCGCATGGTCATCTTGGTGGACGAAGAAGACCGCGAGAACGAGGGCGACTTGGTGCTGGCGGCAGACCACGTCACCGCCGACGCCATCAACTTCATGGCCCGCTTTGGCCGTGGCTTGATCTGCCTCACGCTCACGCGCGAGCGCTGCGAACGCCTGCAACTCCCCCCCATGGTGGCGCGCAACACCGACAAAAAGGGCACGGCCTTTACCGCCTCCATCGAAGCGGCTGAGGGGGTGACCACCGGCATCTCTGCCGCTGACCGCGCCCGCACCGTGCAGGTCGCCGTAGCCGCCAAGGCCCAGCCCAGTGATCTGGTGCAGCCCGGTCACATCTTCCCGCTGCAAGCGGTGGACGGCGGCGTGCTGATGCGCGCGGGTCATACCGAAGCCGGTTGCGACCTGGCCGCTATGGCGGGCTGCGACCCATCCGCCGTGATCTGCGAGATCATGAAGGACGACGGCACCATGGCGCGCCTGCCTGATCTGCAAATTTTTGCCGCCGAGCACGGCCTGAAGATCGGCACCATTGCCGACCTGATCGAACACCGAAGCCGCACGGAGTCGCTGATTGAAAAACTCGGCACCCGCACGCTCAACACCGCCTTTGGCGAGTTCACCGCCCACGCCTTTCGTGACAAACCCAGCCAAGCCCTGCACCTGGCACTGGTGCGTGGCCAGTGGCCAACGGATGAAGCCGTGCTGGCCCGCGTGCATGAGCCTTTGTCCGTGTTGGACGCGCTAGAGGTCAAGCGCCCCATGCACTCCTGGAGCCTGGACGCTTGCCTCTCACGCATTGCCACCGAGGGCAAGGGCGTGGTGGTGCTGCTCAATTGCGGTGAATCAGCCGCCCAGCTGCTGGCCCAGTTTGAGGGTACAGCCCGTGCCAGCCACGGCCCCGAGCGGGGCCGCATGGACTTGCGCACCTACGGCGTGGGCGCGCAAATTTTGCGCGAGTGCGGCGTTCATAAAATGAAGCTCATGGGCACGCCGCGCCGCATGCCCAGCATGACGGGCTATGGGCTGGAAATCACCGGCTACGTTAGCAACAATTAAAGGATCCCACATGTTTGGCGCAAACAAAGGCACGCTGGCTGCCGCAGACCACCGACTCGACGGCAAGCCGCTGTTCATCGGCATCGTGCAGGCCCGCTTCAATGAGGCCATCACCAACGCCCTGGCCACCGCCTGCAAAGCCGAACTGGCCGCATTGGGCGTGCTGGACAAGCACATTGACCACGTCTTTGTACCCGGCGCGCTGGAAGTGCCCGTGGCCCTGCAAGCCATGGCTGAGAAAAACCGCTACGACGCGCTGATCGCCCTGGGTTGCATCATTCGCGGCGAGACCTATCACTTTGAGCTGGTCGCCAACGAATCTAGCGCCGGTGTCACCCGCATTGCACTGGACTACCAAGTGCCTGTGGCCAACGCCATCCTCACCACCGAGAACCTGGCGCAAGCCATTGCCCGCCAAACCGACAAGGGCGCTGACGCCGCCCGCGTAGCCGTGGAAATGGCCAACCTGATGAATGAAATTTAATGACCGATACCACGCCCAAAGACGCCCCTAAAACCACGCCTAAATCTGCAACGCGCCCACCACGCCAAACCCGTGCCGGCGTCACCAGCACCGGCGCACGCAA
>CANCDA010000257.1 GCA_947374705.1 Comamonadaceae bacterium
GTCGATGACAATCATTTCGTCCGAGCCGAGCCTTTGACCATGTCGAACTTGAACAAGCGGCACTCCAGTGGGCCATTCCACATCGGCACACGGCGCGACTCTTTCAGACGCATCTTGCTGGGCAGCTTCAAGTCTGGGGTCAACACCCACGCCGTCCAGCCGCTGTAATTTTTCTTCCAATGCGTCGCAAGTTGGCTGAAGAATTCGCCGCCGTCTTCGGTCTGCGCTTCCTCACGCGCGCCACTTCTGCCGCCTTGTTCTGCGCCGGGAACGCCCGCCACACCGGCCACGGCAATGCGCTCGCCATACGGCGGGTTGATCAGCATCACGCCCGGCACGTCGGATGGCGGTAAGCGCTGCAAGGCGTCGCCACCGCGAAACTCAATCACATCGGCCACGCCAGCCCGCTGCGCATTGCGCTGGGCAAAGTCCACCATGCGGTGCGACACATCGCTGCCAAACACCAGCGGGGCTTGGCCGGGCTCGGGCTTGACCACTTGGCTGTCGGCCTCTTGCTTGAGAGCCGTCCAGACGTGCGGCTGGTAGGGCAGCATCTTCTCAAAGGCAAAGCGGCGCAGTGAGCCCGCCGCGATGTTGCAGGCGATTTGCGCGGCCTCGATGGCGATGGTGCCGCTACCGCAGCAGGGGTCGTACAGCGGCAGTAAATCGTCGTCACCCTCGGCCCAGCCGCAGGCGGCGATCATGGCCGCCGCCAGGGTTTCTTTCAGCGGGGCTTCGCCCTTGTCCTCGCGCCAGCCGCGTTTGAACAGTGGCTCGCCCGAGGTATCAATGTAGAGCGAGAGCGTGTCGGTGGTGAGGTGGGCGTACAGGCGCACGTCGGGCCACTGGGTGTCCACGTCGGGGCGGGCACCTCGTTTGTCGCGGAAGCGGTCGCACACCGCGTCTTTAATTTTGAGCGCGGCAAAGTTGAGCGAGGTCAGCGGACTGTGCTGGGCGGTCACTTCCACCTTGATCGTCTGCTTTGGGGTGAACCATATCTCCCATGCCACCTCTGAGGCTGCGCGGTAGAGGTCTTGCTCTGTGCGGTACTCACCGTAGAAAAGCTGCACCAGCACGCGCTGGGCCAAACGGCAGTGCAGGTTGAGCAGCATGGCGTCACGCCACGAGGCCGTGGCCAGCACGCCTCCCCGGCGCGTGAGCAAGTCTTGACCTTGCAAGCCGGTGAGGGCGTGCACTTCAGCGGCCAGAAAGTCCTCTACGCCAGCGGCGCAGGGGAGGAAAAGTTGGAGTGAGTTCACAATGTTTTTCTCAGATTGGTGGGGGCAATTTTGAGCCCCTCGCGGTATTTGGCCACCGTGCGGCGGGCGCATTCAATGCCTTGCTCTTGCAGCATATCGGCGATTTTTTGATCACTCAAGGGTTTGCGCGGATTTTCGGCGGCGATGAATTGTTTGATGAGGGCGCGCACCGCCGTGCTGGAGGCCATACCGCCCGCCTCGGTGTCCAGCCCCGAGCCGAAGAAATACTTCAGCTCAAAAGTGCCATAAGGCGTGGCCATGTACTTGGCCGTGGTCACGCGGCTGATGGTGGATTCGTGCAGACCGAGTTCATCGGCAATCTCGCGCAGCACCAGCGGGCGCATGGCCATCTCACCGTGGCTAAAGAAGTTTTTCTGTCGCTCCACAATCGCCTTGCTCACGCGCAGGATGGTGTCGAAGCGCTGCTGGATGTTCTTGATGAACCAGCGCGCCTCTTGCAGCCGCTGCTGCATGCCCGCGAACTGGGCGCTGTCTTTGCCCGCACCGCGTCCGCCTTTCATGGCATTGGCATACAGGTCATGCACGCGCAGGCGCGGCATGACCTCGGGGTTGAGCTGCACGCGAAAACTGGCACGCGCACCACTACCGACTTGTTTGACGATCACATCAGGCACCACGATGTTGCGCTCCACCTCGACAAAGGGGCGGCCGGGCCGAGGCTCCAGCCGGGCAATCAAGCTCAGTGCTTCGCGGGTCAGGCCATCACTGCCACCGCACAGTTGTACCAGGCGTCGCACGTCGCGCCGGGCCAGCAAATCCATGGGTTGGGCGCAAATTTTCAGGGCCAACCCAACCAGGTTGTGTTGATGCACATCGCCCTGGCTTGCGGCCTGCCGAGCGCGCAATTGCAGCGTCAGGCACTCCGCCAAGTAACGCGCACCGACACCGGTAGGCTCCAAGCTTTGCAGCAGCCCCAGCGCCACAGTGAAGTGGTGCAGCAGATCTTCTATTTGAGCTTCATCATTGCCTGCCAGCCCATGCGCAAGGGATTCGAGCGTGTCTTCCAAATAGCCGTCGTCATTGAGTGATTCGATCAAAAACCGCAGGGCCGCACGGTCTACCTCACTCGCGCGCACGCCGAGGGCTTGACGGTGCAGGAATGCGGTGAGCGACTCCTGGTTGCGCGCCAACTCGGTGGCGTCAGCGGCATCGTCATCGTCCCGCGCGGCTTGGCTACGGGCTGGGGCATCGTCACCCCACTCGCTGTCGTTGGGCGTAGGCTCGATGCTGCCGTCACCGTCCCAATTGGGTTCGTCTTCGCTGCTTGACGCTGTAGATTCAGACTCATTTGGGTCTGCAGACCCCGATTCATTCGCGTTCGAAGCTATGAAATCAGGCGCAAAATCCGCGCCGTTGTCAGCCCCAAAATCATCAGACTGCACGGGCACATCGGCCTGCGCCAAGCCAAACGCCTCGCGCTCTGCGGCCTCATCAGCGTCCATTTCCAAAAATGGGTTGTCGTCCAGCATCTGCCCCACCTCTTGGCTCAGCTCCAAGGTGGACAACTGCAACAGCCGGATCGACTGCTGCAGTTGCGGAGTGAGCGCCAGGTGCTGGGAGACCCGAAGGGACAGGCCTTGCTTCATCAGCCCTACATCCTAAAGTGCTCGCCCAGGTACACCCGGCGCACTTCGGCGTTGTCCACGATCTCGGCTGGGGTGCCCTGCGCCAGCACGTGGCCGTCGCTGATGATGTAGGCGTGGTCGCAAATGCCCAAGGTCTCGCGCACGTTGTGGTCGGTGATGAGCACGCCAATGCCGCGCCCTTTGAGGAAGTTGATGATGCGTTGGATCTCGATCACCGCAATCGGATCAATACCGGCAAAGGGTTCGTCCAGCAAAATGAAGCGCGGCTGCGTCGCCAAGGCACGCGCAATCTCCACGCGCCGCCG
>CANCDA010000258.1 GCA_947374705.1 Comamonadaceae bacterium
GACACGCCGCTGGAGCACATGATTGCCCTGGTCAAAGAGATGACGGCGGCTGGCAAGATAGCCGGCCAACAAACCCGCGAACAAGACCTGCGCAGCTTCCTGGGCACCTTCAACTTTGGCGGCGACATGGTCAAGCAGGCCGTGGGCAGCATGAGCGGCGGCGAAAAAGCCCGCCTGGTGCTGTGCATGATCGTCTGGCAGCGCCCCAACCTGCTGCTGCTCGACGAGCCCACCAACCACCTGGACTTGGCCACGCGCGAGGCGCTGTCCATGGCGCTCAACGAGTTTGAAGGCACCGTGATGCTCGTCAGCCACGACCGAGCGCTGTTGCGCGCCGTGTGCGACGAGTTCTGGATGGTGTCCAAAGGCGGCATTGCGCCGTTTGACGGCGATCTGGACGACTACCAACGCTATTTGCTGGACGAGGCCAAACGCGTGCGCGAAGAGATCAAAGCCAGCACGTCCAAGGCGGCCAAATCTGCGGATAAAACGGCGAACAAAGCCGCTGCAAAAAACACCTCGAACAAGTCAGCCCCCATCAGCGACCAAACCCGCGCACTCAAGCGTGACTTGGAAAAGCTAGAGACCCGCATGGCCACCCTCAACACCGAAGGCGCAGCCCTGGAAAATCGCCTGTCTTCCCCCCTCCCCCCGCAAGAGATCGCCGAGCTGGGCCAGCGTTTGAAAACACTGAACAAGGACTTGGCACAATGCGAAGAACAGTGGCTTGAGTTGAGCACGAAAGTGGAAGAAGCCATGGCGATGACTGCTTGAAATTAGTTTCGGAATTGCGGAATAAATACAAAAAACTTCAAGTTATCCATATAATTTCGTCATTCCAGAATTATTTTCAGAAACTCAGGTTGATTGGCTTAATTTCGATAAACCGAAACAATGGCAAGAAGACTACCCACCATCGACCCTGACACGTCCTGGAACGTGCGGGACATGGCCGGACTGGGCAAGCTGGTGCGCAACCAGCGCGCTTGCAACCAACTGCGCATTGATGATGCGGCCGCACTGTGCGGCGTGTCCGCCGACGTGCTGTCTCGCCTTGAAAACGGCAAGCCCGTGACTTTGGACAAGCTCATGCTGATCCTGCTGGGTCTGGGCCTGCACATGGTCGTGCTACCGGCACGGCAAGCCGTGGCCTTGGCGCCCGCCTTAAAAGAGGTTTCAGATCAAGCAGACAAGCCGCCATGACGGATCAAGCCTTCCGCTTTCAGACGCTCGACTACGCCCTGGACATCTATGCCGACGATCAGCGGGTGGCTCGCTTGGGTTTTGAGCCGCAGAGCGACACCTTCAACCTAGAGTACGCCGCCTCTTGGGTCAATGCCCCGCATGGCTATGCCCTCTCGCCGCACCTCCCATTTAAGCTCAACGCCAACACGCACACGATACGCCGCTTTCTGGAAAATCTGCTCCCGGAAGGTCGCGCCTTGGATGTAGCTTCGGTGCACACCAACATTCAAAAAAACAATATCTTCGGACTCATCCGCCACCTCGGCAAAGAAACCACGGGTGGGCTCACTTTTCTGCCAGCGGGCGAGCGGCCCAAGACACTAACGCCCCTAACGCCCCTCAAACCTCTCGCCAGGGAAATCACCCACGCTGAACTCCAGGAGCGCATCCAGCAGCGCAACCAAATCCCCTTTTCCGTTTGGGACGACAAAGTGCGCATGTCCGTCGCTGGCTTTCAAGACAAGCTGGTGGTGCACCAAGCTCTGGGGCGGTTATTTTTAGCCGATGGCTCGCTGTCTTCAACCCACATCCTCAAGCCCGAACCCACCAGCACCACGCTGCCCTGCATGGTGGCGAATGAGCATTTCTGCATGCAACTCGCTGCACGCCTGAGCCGACAACGCTACAAACAAAACCACGTGGCCAAGGTCAACATCCTGCGCGTTCCCGCTGCGGTGCTGTCTATTGAGCGCTTTGATCGAAAGGCTCGTCGTGTCACCCAAGACGTCCCACTGCTCGACCGCAGCGGCCAACTCAGCGGAAAAACCGCACGCTTGGATCTGATGCAAAGGCTACACATCATTGATGGCTGCCAGGCCACCGATCTAGCGGTATCGGCCAAGTACGAACGCAATTTAGGCAACGGCCACGATGTCGCTCACATCCGCGATGGGGCCAGTTTTGAAAAAATCTTTGGCGTCAGGGCTTATTTGGAAACGCCCGCCGTCGGCGTGCAACGACTGATGCTCTGGGCGGCGACCACCTTGCTCTTTGGCAACAGCGACGCCCATGGCAAAAACATCTCCTTCCATGTGGGCCGAGCAGGTCTGAACGTTGCCGAGCTCTACGATCTGGTGAGCGTCATGCAGTATGACCCCGCCAAACTGGAGCACACCTTGGCCATGGCGTTTGGCGATGTGTTCGAGTTGGAGGACGTCAAGTCCTTCGCGCTGGCTGATTTTTGCGTGCGCTGCCGTATCAGCCGCTCCTACTTTGCACGCGAACTTGAGAAGCTCTGCACCATTGCCCTGGAGCAGGCCCCTCTTCAGGCGCAAGACGACATCTATGTCGGCAAAGAGCGAGAGGTCGTTGGCACAATCGCTGCCTTTGTGGTCATGCGGGCCAATTTACTCAAAGCCATGGTGAAAGACGTCACCTGGTACAAGCGCGATACGCTCTGAGCCTGCCCTTAGAACACTCTCAGCCCGATCATCTAGACACCAAGAGGAAACACCCCATGCGCACCCAAGTCGCCATCATCGGCGCAGGCCCATCCGGCCTGCTGCTCGGCCAATTACTCCACAAGGCAGGCATTGACGCCATCATCGTGGAGCGCCAAAGCGCCGACTACGTGCTGGGCCGCATCCGCGCCGGGGTGCTGGAGCAGGTCACCATGGACTAGCTCGACGAGGTGGGCGTGGGCCAGCGCATGCATGCTGAGGGCCTGGTGCACGGCGGCTTTGACATGCTGTTCAAGGGCGAGCGCCACCGCATCGACTTGAACCGACTCACTGGCGGCAAAAACGTCATGGTCTATGGCCAGACCGAAGTCACGCACGACCTGATGGACGCCCGAAAAGCCGCAGGACTGACCACCATCTATGAAGCCAGCCAGGTGAGCGTGCATGACTATGACAGCGCCAAGCCCCGCGTGCGGTATGAGAAAGACGGCCCCAACGGCAAGGAGAC
>CANCDA010000259.1 GCA_947374705.1 Comamonadaceae bacterium
CCTTGTCACTGGCACCGTAGTGACACATCCCTGGTCTCACCATGCGACCTCAAGCATGCGACGGTGGCATACCTTTAAAACATTGACTTTCAATGCGTGTTACCTACAATGATCTCTGTATTACAAATGCATAGACCATTTATGAACACGACAACGCTGGAGAAAACCCTGAATGTCCGCCTGCCAGAGGCCACCCACAACAAGCTGGCACAACTGACACGGGTCACGGGTCGAACCAAGAGCTTCTTGGCTGTGGAGGCGTTAGAGGCCTACATTGACCAGCAAACGTGGCAAATAGCCGAAGTACGCGCGGGCCTGGAAGAGGCAAGCCGTGGGGAGTTCGCTACTGCGCAAGAGATGCAAGCCATCTTTGCCAAATATGCAGATTAAGTGGACTCAAAGGGCATCGAGAAACCTAGATTTAATACTCGCCTACATCGCCCAAGACAACCCACCCGCCGCTAAAAAATTCCTGCTGGAAACTCTAAAGAAAATCGCCCGACTTGAGGCATTCCCCTTACTTGGCCGCGCAGGCCTCGTGCCGTCAACGCGTGAGCTGGTAATCCATGAAAATTACATTGTGTTCTACACCGTAGAAGGGGAGACGGTGCAAATTTTGCGCGTGCTTCACGTTCGCAGAAAGTACCCGTAATCTGTATTTGACCCTGGTGGGCTAGCGCAGGCTGTGCTACGCGGCACGCCTGCTAACTTGATTTGAAAATAGCCTTTTGCTCGGCGGCTTTTAGTTTGCAATTGGCTTTTTAAGTTGCAGTTGCAGTTCGTAGTTCTACCCCCCGCACACCCATACCTCCGCCAAGGCAGGTCAATGCGTGAGGTCGGGCGCAGTGGCCATTCGCGCATGCTGCAAAATTTTCCGAGCTCAAACGGTGGTTACGTCACGCAGGCCGCGCGATTCAACATGTCCTGCGCGAGCGTGCCACGGAGAACGAGCCCCACCGTTGACCTGCCGTGCCCACCAACATCGAGTGGCGAAGCTACAAAAGCAAAAACAAACTCCAGCGAAACAACAATCGAAATTCAGCGCACAACCAAAGGCTTCAACCCACCCGCAGGCAATATTTCTCCAATGTCGGCCGCCGCCGCAAACCCATGCCGATGAAAGATGGCCAGCACCTCGGGCACACACTCGGGCGCGCAAGATACCAACAAACCACCGCTGGTTTGCGGGTCGGTCAACAAGTCTTGATCGGTGGCGGAGAAGTTGTCGGGCAAGGCCACATCAAACCCATAGCCCACCCAGTTGCGCCCCGACGCCCCGGTGACCATACCCTGTGCGGCCATCTCACGCACACCGTCCAGCAGCGGCACGCGTGACCAGTCAATCTGCACCGTGCACTTCGCACCGCGCGCCAGTTCCAGCGCGTGCCCGGCCAAACCAAAGCCGGTGATGTCGGTCAGCGCGTGCACGCCGTCCAGCGCAGCCAGCTCGGGGCCGGGGGTGTTGAGCTTGGTGGTGACGGCAATCATTTGCGCATAACCGTCGGCGCTGAGCTGCTCTTTTTTCAGCGCGGCCGACATGATGCCCACACCAATCGGTTTGCCCAAAATGAGCCGGTCACCCACGCGCGCATCGGCATTGCGTTTGACACGCTTGGGGTGCACCAGACCCAGAGCCACCAGACCGTAAATCGGCTCGACCGAATCAATGGTGTGGCCACCTGCAATGGGGATGCCAGCAGCACGACACACCGCCTCGCCACCGGCCAAAATTTTGCCAATGGTCTCGGTAGACAGCACGTTGATGGGCATGCCGACGAGCGCCAGCGCCAGGATGGGTGTGCCGCCCATGGCGTACACGTCGGAGATGGCGTTGGTGGCGGCGATGCGGCCAAAGTCATACGGGTCGTCCACGATGGGCATGAAGAAATCGGTGGTGGCGATCAAGGCCTGCTCTTCGTTGAGCTTGTACACCGCCGCGTCGTCGGCAGTTTCAATGCCCACCAGCAACTCGGGCGGCATGGGCATGCCCTTGGTGCCTTTGAGGATTTCAGACAGCACGCCGGGTGCGATTTTGCAGCCGCAGCCGCCGCCGTGGGAGAGGGAGCTGAGGCGGGGTTCGGCAGAGAAAGGTGTGAGCGTAGTGGTGGGGGTGGTCATGGCTGAAGTGTCAGTTGTGTTGGTCAAGTTGTCGGGATCAATGCTTTGATCAAATCGATCAGTGCGGCCTGCTCTTTGGCCGGTTGAAACAGGGGTGCGCGCGCCTCGCATTGTGCGCGCAAGTGGGCTAAAAATGCAGCGTCGTCACGACAGCGAATAAGCAGATCAGCCAGGCCTTGCGCATCACCCCAGATGAAGTAGCCCGCATAGTCGTCACCCAGCATGCCCACGTTGCCGTCCACTTTGGAGGCCAACACCGGCGTGCCACTGCACACGGCCTCCATCACCACATGCGCGCCGCCTTCCATACGGCTGCAATGCACCAGCACGTCGGCACGCTGAATGTGCCAGCGCGTGGACTCATGGGCCACCCCACCGAGCCAGCGGTACTTGGGGTTGTCGGCCTCGGCCAGACGCGCCTGCACGCCGAGTGGGGTTTCGAGCGCGACGCCAATGTGGTCGATGTGAATGTCCGCTCGCGTGGCCAGCAATCGCGCGGCCTGAAACAAGGTTTGCGGGGACTTCACCTCGCGCAAATGGCCCACCATCACAGCCTTTAGAAATTTGGGGTTTTTCGGCAAGGTCTTGCGCGTGGTGGTGGACTGAAACATCACGTGGGTTTTGTCACGAAAGGTTTCTGGCAACGCTTGCGGCCCCTTCTCCTGCAAGACCACGAGTTGCTGCGCCAACGCTAAAGAACGCTGGGCCGTGGCGTCGTCAATGATGTCGTGGTACAGGTCTGTGCCGGTGAGCACCACGGCCAGACCCTGCCCTGGATGGGCGCTGGCCCAGGCCGCAATCGAATCAGCTGATTTGAGTGCATGCAGGGCCAGCATGGCCACCGCATCCATGCCCTCTCCCGGTGCAGGCCAATGCGACAAGATGCGGGTACGGGCATGGCCGCGCAGCATTTGGGCCCAGCGTCTGGCGGTTTGCCAGTTGCCATTGTTGTCAGCGGCCAGGCCGGGGCTGACGATCAAAACCAGCGGCAGCATCATGCTTAATCCCCTTGCGCCCAA
>CANCDA010000260.1 GCA_947374705.1 Comamonadaceae bacterium
AACATCTGCGCCTTGATGGGTGTGCCGTCGGGCTCACTGACCTCTTCGATCAGGCACACCGGCGTCCACTGGCGGCGCATCAGCTGGCCCATGGGGGCTTGGCCTTCAACACGGCACAAGAGATCGTTTTCTTCAGGGGTCAACATGCGAAGCTTCCTTTTACTCGGATTTCCATTTCACTCAACATTTGCACACTATGGCTTGCAAATTTATACTTAGGAGACTAAGATTATTCAAGTTGATCTGCTTTGTCAAGATTTTTTTGTATCCACGCACACCGAGGAATAGCCCGTGAGCCCCGCAACCCTCCCCTCTAATGCCCAGGCAGAGCCGCCCTTCATGGTCTTGCGCGTGGTCGGCAAGACCGCAGTGGCCCAAGACATTTGGTGCTTTGAATTGCGGCAAACCGAAGGGCTGGCGCTGCCCGCCTTCACCGCCGGGGCCCACCTCACCGTGGCATTGCCCAATGGTCTGCGGCGCAACTACTCCTTGTGCTCAGACCCAGCCGATCATGCGATGTACCAAATCGCCGTCAAACGCGATGCGCTGGGGCGTGGCGGCTCCATCAGCATGGTGGATGTGGTGCAGGCGGGAGACTTGCTGTCGGTCAGCGCGCCACGCAACAACTTCGAACTGCACCCGCGCGCAAGCAAGTTCTTGTTCATCGCCGGGGGCATAGGCATCACGCCCATCCTGTCGATGATGCGGCATCTGAAGACCCAGGGTCAGGCGCAATTCAAGCTGATTTACTGCACCCGCGATGCTGTGAATACGGCCTTCTTGGCCGAGCTGAGTGGGCCCGAATTTGCAGGCCAGGTGCAAATTCACCACGACCACGGCGACCTCGCCCAGGCGCTGGACTTGTGGCCGGTGTTCGAGTCGCCGGGCGACGCCCAGGTCTATTGCTGCGGTCCGCGTGGCCTGATGGAAGCCGTGGCCGACATGTCGGGGCATTGGCCTTTTGGCAGCATCCATTTTGAGAGTTTTGGTGTGGACGCCAGCGCCTATGCCGCCAACACGGCCTTCACGGTGCGTCTGGCCAAGAGCGGCATCACCGTGCCCGTGACAGCAGCGCAAAGCATTCTGCAAGCGCTGCGGGCCGGTGGCCACCGCGTGCCCAGTTCGTGCGAGAGCGGCACTTGCGGCTCGTGCCGCACCGGGCTCTTGTCCGGCGATGTGGAGCACCGCGACATGGTGCTGAGCGAGGACGAAAAAGCCGACCAGATCATGGTCTGCGTGTCGCGCGCACGCTCGGGTGAACTGGTGCTGGACTTATGAGCCCCACTACACGTGTCCTGCGCATCGGCGTGGTGGGCCTGGGCCGCGCCTTCACGCTCATGCTGCCCACATTCCTGAACGACGCCCGCGTGCAACTGGTGGCGGCATGTGACCCTCTGCCGCAAGCCAGAGCGCAGTTTGAGCGCGACTTCGGCACGCCCGCTCATGCGCACGTGCAGGCCCTGTGCGCCGACCCGGGCGTTGAGGTGGTGTACGTGGCATCCCCGCACCAGTTCCATTCCGAGCACGTTCACATGGCCGCCGCTCACGGCAAGCATGTGCTGGTTGAAAAACCGATGGCCATCACGCTGGCACAGTGCAGCGCCATGATCGAGGCCACCCAGGCCGCCGGGGTGCACCTGCTGGTCGGCCACAGCCACAGTTTCAACACCCCCATTTTGCGCACCCGGGCGCTGATTGACAGTGGCGAGTTCGGCGCCGTGAAGATGATCACCGCCCTGAACTACACCGACTTCCTGTACCGCCCCCGACGCCCAGAGGAGCTCCTCACCGACGCGGGCGGCGGCGTCATTCACAGCCAGGCCACGCACCAGATGGACATCCTGCGCCTGCTGGGCGGCGGGCGGGTGCGCAGCGTGATGGCTCATACCGGCACTTGGGATGCCGCCCGTCCGACTGAGGGGGCCTACCAAGCCCTGCTGAGCTTCGAGAACGGTGCGTTCGCCACGGCCTGCTACAGCGGCTATGGTCACTTCGACAGCGACGACTGGCTGGGCCAAATCGGCGAGATGGGCCAGGCCAAACAACCGAGCGACTACGCGGCGGCACGCCAACGTCTGGCCAGCGCCAGCGACGCGCAGGCCGAAGCGCGCCTGAAAGCCGCGCGCAATTACGGTGGCGATCTGTACCAGGCCCCCAACAGCGACTCAACCCAGAACCGCACGGCGCACCAACACTTCGGGCATTTCATCGTGAGTTGTGAGAAGGCCGACTTGCGTCCCACACCGACAGGCATCGACATTTGTGGCGATCTGACGCGTCGGTTTGAACCGCTGGCAAGCCCTGCCGTGCCACGCAGCGAAGTGATCGACGAGTTGGTCGCCGCCGTGTTGCATGATCACCCGCCCCTGCACAGCGGCGAATGGGCGCGTGCCACCACCGAGGTCTGTCTGGCCATTTTGACCTCCGCTCACAGCGGGAGGCTCGTGCCAACCCAATGGCAAGTGGGCTTACCCGCCGTTAAAACCACGCCATGAAGCCCCCCACCACCAACACCCTGCACCACTGGCGCGAGGCCGTGCCCAACGATCGCACCGCGCACCTGATCCGCGATACCGAGCGCGCCTTTCGGCGCGCCTTGCAAATTCGCCTGGCCCCCTTTGGCGTTCCGTTTGGGCACTGGAGTTTTCTGCGCATCCTGTGGGACGCGGATGGCCTGACCCAAAAAGAACTCAGTGAGCGCGCCGGGGTGATGGAGCCCACCACCTTTGCCGCCATGAAGGCCATGGAAGCCCTGGGCTACATCACCCGCCAGCAACGGCCCACCAACAAAAAAAACGTCTATGTTTATTTAACCCCGCAGGGCCGTGCACTCAAGAAAAAATTGGTGCCCCTGGCGGAGGCGGCCAACAAAGTCAGCACCCACAACATCACGGCGTCTGATGTGCTCACCGCGCGCCGCGTGCTGCTGGCCATGATTGAGAATTTGGCGAATGACGAGCTCAGTTCCTCGCCTGAGCAGCCCACTACCCTTCAGAAAAAATAAATCACCGAGACTTTCTGCGCGGCTCAAACAAGCGCACGTCTTGCAAGCGGCCTTTGACGGGGTAGGAGCCGTGGTCGATAAAGTCAAACGCATCCAGACACTGATTCATCGTGTCCTCAGACACCAGCACCGG
>CANCDA010000261.1 GCA_947374705.1 Comamonadaceae bacterium
ACGTCCACCGTGTTGCGCTCAAACGTGGCTAGGGCGACCGGCTTCAAGTCACGCTTGGCCAAGGCACGGTTCACGCCCTCCAGGCCGGCTTTGCCGTAGGCGTCGTTTTGGTAAAACACGGCGATGTTTTTGGAGCCCATGGAGGTGACGTGCTGCACGATGCGCTCGGTCTCGTCAAAGTAGCTCGCACGCACATGAAAAATCTGCCGGTTGAAGGGCTCGCGCAAGGCCTGAGCGCCAGTGAACATGCCGATCATGGGCACCTTCTCCGCGGTGAACACCGGCATCGCGGCCAGCCCCGTAGGCGTGCCCACCGCGCCAATCAGGGCGAACACCTTGTCTTCATAAATCAAGGCCTTGACCGCAGCCGTGGCCTTTTCAGGCTCATAACCATCGTCACGCGTGACCAGCTTGAGCGTGCGGCCATTCACACCGCCTTGTGCGTTGGTGGCTTTGAAGTAGGCCTCAATGCCCACTTTAAGACGCTCACCGAGTTGCGCCGCTGGGCCGCTGAAAGCGGCAAATTGGCCGACCAAAATTTCTTTGTCCGACACACCGGGGGACTGCGCCCATGCGCCTGCGCTGGCAATCAGCAGAGAAATGGAAACTAAGGTTTTAGAGAGGTTCATAGCGGTCACTTTGTGAAAGTTTGTCACTGATCGTAAGGGCCGCCCATCATAGAGGCGTTTGACGTCACAAACGCTGGGGTTATCCATGAGGTCAATGCCCTCAATGTGCCTCGCAGCGCTCAGATCGCGTCGTTCATTTTCCCGTCGATGTAGTACCAGCGTCCCTCCGTGCGCACAAAGCGGCTGGTCTCATGCAGGCGCTCGGCCCCGGCCGACGTGCGGCAGCGCGCCACAAATTCCACCACGCCCGCATCCCCCGTGCTCTGCGCATGGCGCACCTCCAGCCCCAACCACTTGACCGGTGCTAGATCCAACTCACCCGGCGAGGTGGACGCGTGCCAGGTGGCCAACAGGTAGTCGATCAAGCCCAGCACATAAGCGCTGTAGCGCGAACGCATCAAAGCCTCGGGCGTGGGTGCGTGCACGCCCAGGATCAAGCCCGTGTGCCAGGGGCCGCAGCAGTCAGCGTAGGGTTGGCCGCTGTCGCAGGGGCAGGGCGCGCGGGCGGAGAGACTGGTTTTCTTCATGCGGGGATGGTAGCGGCTGCCATGGGATCGCTGTTGATGGCGTTGTCATGGTGACGACAGCGGTTCGCTATCATTTCAGCATGACCACCCGCGTGCTACCCGTGCTCTACTCGTTTCGGCGCTACCCCTACGCCATTCGCGCCCGCATGGCCTTGCATTACGCGGGGGCAGGTAATTGGTCGAACTTGAGAAATCCATATGAAAAAGCCCACTCGCAAATGGGCTTTTTGGTTGCTAAATATACCTATCGCGCAAGCGGATCCGGGCGGAACTGAATGTGCACGGCACGCGGTTTGGAGCCCTTGCCACCCTCCATCAACCACGGCGTGCGGTCGCCGCTCGTGCTCCACAGGCCACGGCCTTTCCAGCCCGCGCTCGGGTCGTCAATGCGGCCGTCCATGCCCTTGGCGAAGAAGCCCATGGGGTAGGGGATGCGCAGGTTGAGCATCTTGCCGTCCTTAAAGGCAATGAAGCCGCCGTTCAGGTTGCCGGTGGCAATCGGCACGTTTTCACCCAGGCCCATGGTGTTGTGGTGATCGACCCAGGTGTAGTAGCTGGCCTCGGCGCTGTTTTTCTCAAAGCCCTCGTGGCCGGGGCCGGGGAAGCGGTGGTAGCCAAAGCCTTCGGGGCAATGGTTGCCGGTGGCGTTGGGGCCATTGAGCGGGGCCTTGCACAGGCGGCGGTCAAAGCTGATGAAGCCACCGTTGGAGCCCGAACCCCAGAGCACGCCGTTTTTGTCGATGTCACCCCCGCGAATACCCACGTAATCTTTGGGCAAAGCGTAGAACTCCGACAGCTTGGTTTTCGGGTCAAAGCGCATGAAACCCGGCGTGCCTGCGAAGGTGTTGAAGGTGTACCAGACCGAGCCGTCGGTCGGGTGCGGCATCACGCCATAGGGGCCGGAGCCGCCCACACGCATGTCCTTGCCGGCCTCGGCTGGCTTGTCAGGCTCGGTATAGGCGTCCACCTGGCCGTTGCCATTGGTGTCCAGCACCCACGGGGCCCAGCCCTGCGCCTTGACGGCGTCGCCCGTTTCGTCATAGATACGGGAGTTGATCCAGCCTGCCACCGGGCCGGAGCCAGAGAACCACACCGTGTTGTCCTTGTCGTAGCCGAACTGCGGGTGGTGGGTGCCAAAGCAGGTGTCGATGAGGTTGTATTTCATCCCCTTGGGCTCCAGCATCGAGACCTGGCGCTGCGAGAACTCGATCGGGAAGGCCTGCACCGAGGGATGGCTCTTGTCCTTCATGCACCACTCGGGGTTGACATCACCGCGCACATTGGCAGCAAACCAGACGCGCCCTTTTTGGTCGATCATGCCGTTGTGGTTATTGGCTTTTTGTGACCAGATTTTCTCAGTGCCCCAGTAAGGCGAGGGGGCAAAGGGCTCCGCCAGCGAGGTGGCATGGAAGCGCCCGGCGTAGGACTCGGCCACACTGTCGTTGGCCACCGACATTTTGAATTTGCTCACCGTGTGCGTCTTGGGGTCGAGGATGGGTATGTCATCGCTCGAATACTCAGCCGAGCCGTAGAGCGGCCCGTAGGCGTTGACCTTGGGGTCGCGCCGGTCTGAGGAAATCAGGTCGTGCAAAAAGGTTTTCTCTGTGCCCCACTCCCACTGGGTGATGACCATGTTGCGCTCTTCACCTTGGGGGCGCATGGGCTTGCTCTTGGGCAGCTCGCCTTTGGCGATGCGGTCGGTCCAATCACCGTAGTACTTGAACGGCACGCCGCCCAGTTGCCCGGCGAGCCGGTCCATCATCCATTTACCGCTGTGGCCGGAGGCGGTGCGCCGCGCCCAGGCCTGCTCGCCTGAGTCAAAGCTGCCCAGCGCGGCAGGGATGGTGCGGGTCGATTCTTGGCCAAGCGCGTGGCAGCCCACGCAGTCGGTGTTGTTCATGCGTCGGCGCCAGATTTCTTGCGTGACGTTTTTGGGGATGTT
>CANCDA010000262.1 GCA_947374705.1 Comamonadaceae bacterium
CGAGGCGCTTTGTGCTGTTGAGGGGGCTGTGAATACGCTTCGCCTTCTAAATGAACAGATACCCAAAAACGAACGCTTTGTTACTGCCCTTGCCTGGAGTTTGAATCTTCAGGGTATCTTATTCAGTAACCTAACCTTGCTCGAAAATGCTCTAAACGCAACCAAGGAGTCGGTGAGTTTACGCAGAGATATGCGCAGCACCCAACCCGAAGCCTTTGCCGCCGATCTGGCACATAGCCTGAACAATCTGGGCAACAGGTTGAACGAGCTGGGTCACCGTGAAGAAGCCATTCAAGCCAGCAAGGAGGCAGTGGTTTTGTACCGCGAGCTTTACAAAACTGACCGAGATAAATATCTTTCATACTTGGCATCAAGCCTAGCAAATTTGGATAAAGCAACATCTATTCTGTAAATTTCGATTTTGGTTCTGGGTTTGTTTCGCAATAGCGTCGGGTCAAGGTTTCATGTTCAGGTAGATTTTTCCGGTCATCCACTCCTCGTCTTGTTCGGCCAGCAAGGCACTCACCAATCGTAGGCAACTGTCGGGGTTGGGAAACAGCGTGGCCACACGGGTTCGCCGCTTGAGCTCCTTGTTCAAACGCTCCAATCCGTTGGTGGTGCGCATGCGCACTCGATGTGCATCAGGTAGGCCAAACACAGCAAAACCCTCGGGCAGATTGTTCTCGGCCCAAGCGGCCAGTTGAGGGTGACTCACCTGCCACTCCTTGAGGGCCACGTTGAGCAAACGCTGGGCCTCATGAGCATCTGGCGCATTGAAGATACCGCGTATTTGTCTGGCCACCGGCGTGCGCTGATCGAGCTTTGACACGTAGCCCTGCGCGTTGTGCTGTAGGTGAAACTGGCAGCGCTGCCAAGGCACACCGGAAAACATCGTTTTGCGGGCCGCTTTAAGGCCTGCGTGGTCATCGCTGGCGATGTACTTGACCCCGCGCAAACCGCGCTGGATCAGGCTGTCCAAAAAGGCACGCCAATGCACCTCAGCCTCCGATAGCGCCACCGACACACCCAGCACCCGGCGGTGCCCTGTAGCAGTGATGCCAATGGCCACCAGTACCGCACAGTCCACCACTCGAGCGCCCTCACGAACACGCTCATAACGGGCATCCAAAATCACGTAGGGCGTCTCCTCCAGGGGGCGGGTGCGCCAGGCTTGCAGTCCCTCATCGAGCAGCGCCGTGCAGCGGCTGATTTGCGTGGACGAGATGCTGATCTCCGGGCCCACCAGCTTTTGCAATACGGTGATCACTTTGCGGGTTGAGACACCCTGCACATACATCTCAGCGAGCGCCAAATTCATGGCTTGTTCGGAGCGCGTGCCGCGCTCCAGGGCGCTGGGGTAAAAGCCACCTGAGCGCACTTGGGGCACCTCAAAGGTGACCTCGCCCACACGGGTTAGAACGGTCTTGGGTTTGTAGCCATTGGCGTAGTCCACACGTTGCGCAGAGCGCTCGTAGGGCGCGGCCTGCAGGTGCTGGGCGCGTTCAATGCGCGAGGCCTCGTTGACCAGGATTCGCAGGGCTTCGCCAGCGCCGTCAAGGCCGTTGGCAAGCAGGCAGGCGTAGGCTTCGTGCAGCGGGTTGCTGGCGTCGTCAAGTTGGGTTCGTTGGGCCATGATGAATACATTCTTTCTGTGTCGCTCCAGCCTCGCCAATCAGTCGCCGGGGGGGGGGCCTCCGGCGGCCAGGCAGGGGCCTGAATTAAAAATATCCAAAACCGAATTCAGAAACACGCCGCAGCGAGTCCTGTTTCAGTGGTTCTGAAAATTACAGAACGAATGTTGCACTACCAACCTGGGGTAAAGCGATCATGAAAAAACCGTCAGTCTTGCGACAAACGGCAAAGATAGGTGCACATATTTTGGAGCAGGCCGGGATAGTGTTTGATGCCAAGGCTGCGCCCGGTGCGCTGCGGGTGGTGGCTGGCTAACTTGCAAAGCGTAACGCTACGGGATACAATGGAACATGATTAAGTCATTCGGGCATAAGGGATTGCAAGCGTTCTTTGAGCGTGGCGTCAAAGCAGGCATCCGACCTGACCATGCGCCCAAGCTAGGCCGTTTGTTGACGCGTCTGGATGCCGCAACCTGCGATCGCGATATGAATATTCCGGGCTGGGGCTTACGTCTGTTGTCAGGCGATTTGAAGGGGCATTGGGCCGTATCGGTCAACGGCAACTGGCGAATGACTTTCACCTTTGACGGCACAGACGCGGTGCTGGTTGATTACATGGATTACCACTAGGAGCAACGCAATGATCCGCATGTTTATGCCCCCACACCCCGGCCTGACGCTTAAGGATGATGTTTTGCCCGCGCTGGGGCTGACGGTAACCCAGGCCGCTGCGCAGTTAGGCGTTTCTCGCGTGGCCCTGTCGCGTGTACTGAATGGCCGGGCTGCAATATCGCCTGAAATGGCCTTGCGTATCGAGGCATGGCTAGGCGTGGAGCGTGGCGGCGAAGCCCGGCTATGGCTTGCTGAGCAAAGCACCTATGACGTGTGTCAAGCAGCGCTGCGATTCAAAACAGCGCCGATGCACGTTCAACCGGCACCAGCAATGGCCGCATAGAGATACTCAGCACATTAAAAAACCCGTCAGCCTTGCGACTAACGGGTTTTAAGAGTGGTGCCGGAGAGATGAATCGAACACCCGACCTTCTCATTACGAAAGAAAATGCATAGCTATATATTTTGAGGTTTCCAAGGGAAAAATTGATTTTTTGCCACAATAATGCCACAACTCAACGAATGTGGTGATTAAATGGCAACCTACAGAAAACGCGGACCCCATCAGTGGGAAAGCCAGATTCGTCGGCGAGGCTTTCCGGCGCAAAGCAAAACCTTCAATACAAAAGTTGAAGCCGAGGCTTGGGCTCAGATGATTGAGTCAGAAATGGCGCGTGGAGTGTGGCTCAGTCGAGGTGAGGCTGAAGCCACAACCCTTGAGGATGCTCTGGATCGGTATGAAAGAGAGATTACGCCAGGAAAAAAAAGCGCTAATGGAGAAAAATCGTTTTTGCGAATCTGGCGTGCAACACCATTGGCAAAACAGGTACTCGCGTCCATTCGCAGT
>CANCDA010000263.1 GCA_947374705.1 Comamonadaceae bacterium
AGGCCTTCGTATTTCTTCAACTCGCTGCTCATGAAGGCAGCAAAGTCTTGCGGTGTCGTCGGCACGGGTTCAGCCAGCAGGGTAGCAAACCGGGCCTTGGTCTCTGGCGCGTTGAGTGCCGTCACAAAGGCCTGATTCAACCGCTCTACCTCGGCCTTGGACGTGCCTGCGGGCGCGACCAGCCCCCACCAGGTGTCAATGGCAAAACCTTTGAAGGTGTCCGCCACGGGTGGCACATCGGGCAAGGCGGGGGATCGTTGCAGCGTGGTCACGGCCAGGGCTTTGAGCTTGCCGGATCGGATGTTGGGTGCTGCCGTGGCGAGGTTGTCAAAGTTGAAGTCCACCTGTGCGCTGAGCAGGGCCAGTTGCGCCGGGTTGCCGCCGTTGTAGGGGATGTGCAGCGCAAAAATCCCCGCTCGTGCCTTGAACATCTCACCGGCTAAATGCCCCGCGCTGCCATTGCCACCACTGCCGTAGTTGAGCTGGGCCGGGTGGGCTTTGGCGTAAGCGATGAGGTCTTTGAGCGATTCGACCTTTAAGCGCTTGGCGGTGTCGGCATTCATCACCAGCACATTGGGCACGCGCACCATCTGGGTGATGGGTGAAAAGTCAGTCGCCACGTTGTAGGGCATCTTGCGGTACAGCCACGGGTTCACCGCGTGGGTGGCCGTGGCGGCGATGCCAATCGTCAGCCCATCGGGCACGGCCTTGGCGACCGCATCGGCCCCGATGTTGCCGCCCGCGCCGGGCCGGTTGTCGATGATGATGGGGCCGAGCGTGTTTTTGACTTGCTCGGCCAGCGCGCGTGCCGTGATGTCAATCGGCCCACCGGCGGCGTAGGGGACGATGAGGCGGATGGGTTTGGCCTGTGCCAGTAGGGGAGCCTGTGCTTGCACCACCGGAGCGATGGTCAGTGTGAAGAGCAGGGTGGATGCGATGGTGAGGAAGCGCGTGCGGTGTGTCATGAGGCGATTGTGCAGAAATTCACGCGCCACTTAAGCGTGACAATCCCTTACAAGTCTTTGCTGTGCATTTGTCCTTCGGCGATCGGTGGGCGGCGTTGCATACGCATGGAAATTGTTTCCATGTTTCATTCCAAAAAGGAGTTTTGTATGACGATCAAACTGTTGATGGGTGTCTTGGTAATTGCTATGAGTGGTGTAACACTGGCGCAAACCGCCACGCCCCGCGTCGATCAGCGTGAAGCCAATCAAGCACAACGAATTCAACAAGGTGTGGCTTCAGGCCAATTGACCCCGCGCGAAACCGCGCGCCTGCAAAACGAGCAGGCGCGCATCCAGAATGCAGAAGCCAAGGCCAAAGCCGATGGCACTGTGACACCGAAAGAGAGCGCCCGCCTAGAGCGCATGCAGAACAAGGCCAGCCGCGACATCGCCCGTGAGAAGCACGACGGCCAACGTGATTTGAACCACGATGGTCGCAAAGACCGCCCCGTCGCCAAGCACTGAGTTGACTTGGTGCGAAGGCCAAGGTCTGGATCAGGCCTTGGCTTTGTCGGCCTCGGTGATGAAGGCGTCGGCATAAAACTCATCGGCAGGCAGATTTGCTTTGCCGGTGTAGTCGGCTCTAGCCGAGTCCACCACGATGGGCGCGCCGCAGGCATAGACCTGGTAGGCGGACAAGTCGGGTGTGTCATGCAAGACCGCCTGATGCACAAAGCCCGTGCGGCCCTGCCACGGATCTTCTGGCAGTGCATTCGAAACCACTGGTACGTAGGTCAGGTTAGGCATCTTGGCCACTTGCTCCAGCACCCAATCGTGCATGTACAAATCAGACGGTCGGCGACCGCCCCAGTAGAGCGTGGCGGGACGGGTAATGCCCTTGTGCTGCATGTGCTCGATGATGGCTTTGATGGGCGCAAAGCCCGTGCCTGAGGCCAGCAGCACGATGGGCTTGGCCGAGTCCTCACGCAGGTAGAAGCTACCGTAGGGGCCTTCGATGCGCAAGATTTCTTTTTCTTTCATGGCACCAAACACATGGTCGGTGAACTTGCCGCCGGGCATGTGGCGAATGTGCAGCTCGATCGTGGGGCCAACCGGCGGTGTTGCGCTGGGCTGGGCCGCCCCAATCTGTGGGGAACTGGCCATGGAGTAGCTGCGCCGTGCACCGTCGCGCAGTAAAAACTCCACGTACTGGCCGGTGTGAAATGCAAACGTATCGTTCGCTGGCAACTGGAGCTTGAGCAGCATCACGTCGTCTGATTTTTTCTCCAGCGCAATCACCCGCACCGGCATCTTTTTCACCGGGAAAGCACCTTCCTCCGTGACCTGGCGCGACTCCAGCACCACGTCGCTGTGCGGCACACCGCAGCAGGTCAGAATGAATCCGGCCGCTTCTTCCGCTTTGCTCAGGGCTTTGCTCTGGTGATCCCGGTGCACCACCGTGCCGGATATTTTTTTGCACTTGCAAGAGCCGCAAGCCCCGTCTTTGCAGCCATAGGGCAGGCCAATGCCCTGGCGAATGGCGGCGGCCAGGATGGCCTCGTCGGGGTTGACGCTGAGGGTGCGGCCACTGGGTTGCACGGTGACGGTATAAATTTCGCTGCTCGACATCTTTTCGGTATCCTTGATGAACTCAAATTTCACAAGCTCCGATTTTGCCTTCAAACCAAAACCCCCTGGGCGCGCTGCCCGCCCGCTTTCGCCGAGAGCGGGTGCTGATCGTCGGTTGCGGCGATGTGGGGGTGCGCGTGGCGCGTGAGCTGCCTGCCCGCGTGCGCGTGCTGGCCCTCACCTCTAGCCCTCAGCGCGTGGCTGAATTGCGCACGCAAAACATCACGCCGTTCATGGGCAATCTTGACGAACCCAAGACGCTGCAACGCCTCGCAGGCTTGGCCACCCGCGTGCTGCACCTGGCACCACCACCCGGGGAGGGCAGGAGTGATCCGCGCACCCTGGCCCTGGTGCGGGCACTGCAGCAGCGCACTCTACCGGCGTCGATGGTTTATGGCTCCACCAGCGGGGTGTATGGCGATTGCGCGGGTGACGTTGTGAACGAGGCCCGGCCCTTGCGCCCCGACACGCCCCGCGCGCAAAGACGGGTGGCGGCCGAGAGCACCGTGCGATTT
>CANCDA010000264.1 GCA_947374705.1 Comamonadaceae bacterium
GCCCACTCACCCCAGTCGCACGCCTGCTGCCAACGCTGCGCGTCTGTGACCGCTGGGTCGTACTCTTGGCTGGTAAGCGCGTTGCGCCGAATCACCGGGTTATGGGGTAGCGCGACTTGCAGCGCCGTGTAGGCCTGCTGCGCCTGGGCATGGTCGCCCGCCTCACGGGCCAGATTAGCCAGGTTAACAATACAGCGTAAATCGTTGGGGGCCAGAGCACGCACAAGTTCAAAGCAGATTCGGGCACGGCTCAGGTAGCCAAAACTCTGCAGCAGTGCACCCACCCCCAGCAGGGCGTCCACCTCCCCCGCATGTGCATCCACCACCTGCTGGCAAAGCGCCAGCATCTCAGGGAAACGACCGCTTTGCGCGTGCGCACTGGCCCGTTGGATCAGGGGGAGATAGGGGTATCGCGGAGCGGTCATCCAGCGAGGATAAGAAAGCCGAATGTATTTAAACTAATTCCGGTGAGGAGCACCGGCCTTGATTTAAAAGAACTGCTTGGCAAAGTTTGCTGCGGCTATCGCCAACAAAACACCAATCATCCACTTGAGCAAAGACGCTTCGTGATCAAGTTTGGCCTCTAAGCGCATAACGTCCAGCTTGGTTGCCAACGTCGTGTCTAGCGCCTCAGGAAAAAACATCTTTTTGTGCCTCTGCAAACGCCTGCGCCTGCTCGTCGGTAAGACCCGCACCTTTTAAGCGATTCGCAAATTTAAGTGTATCAAACGTAATGCTGGACATTCGACAAGGATAGCAGAGATTTAACGCCGTCACCTCGGTAACTTATTCAAGTTGCAAAATCAGACAGGCAAAAACTTCTCCGCCCTGTCCCGCATGTCCCTCTCAGCCATTGCGCTTTTGACGGCCAGCATCCATAAATCCAGCCCACGTCAGCGGCGCTTGCCTGCAATGGATGGGGCCCGCGGGTGATTGCTACACTGCATCCATTTAATTGGAATCTGACCCCAATTTTTCCTGATCAAGCTAAAGCCAAAGCAACCGCATCAATCACCCGTGCAATGTCTTCATTGCTCAAATGGGGGCTCAGCGGCAAGCTCACCGTTTGGCGGCCTATGCGCGTGGCGTGCGGGGTGTCTTGCGGTTTCCAGCCCAGGTGCTGCTGGTAATACGGGTGTTCCGGTAGCGCCAGGTAATGAACGCCGACGCCGATGCCCTGGCTCGTCATGCGCGACAGAAACTGGTCCCGCGAAACACCGCAACGCTGCTCATCCACCAGCAGCGTGTACAAATGGTGGCCGTGACGCACCTCTGCGGTCGGGTCAGCCGGGCGCGTGACGGGCAGGCCTGCGAAGGCGTGTTGATAACGATGCCAAAGCGTCTGCCGTTTCTCCCACCCCTCGTTCACGCGGTGGAGCTGGTGAATGCCGATGGCGGCTTGCAAGTCCATCATGTTGTATTTGAATCCCGCATGCTCCACTTGGTAGTGTGCATAGCCTTCGTCAGAAAACCGTTTCCAGGCATCGCGTGTTATGCCATGTAAGGAGAGCTGTTTGATGTGGCGCGACCGCTCAGGGTCACGCGCCAGCACCATGCCACCTTCACCCGAGGTCACATTCTTGGTGGCGTAAAAACTGAAGCAACCATAGTCGCCCATTGTTCCTGTGGGGCGACCCCGGTAACTGGCCTCCACCGCGTGAGCGCAGTCTTCAATGACTTGCAGCTTGTGGCGCGCCGCCATGTCCAAAATGGCGTCCATCTCACAGGGCAAGCCCGCGAAATGCACCGGCAAAATAACTTTGGTTTTGGCGCTTATTTTTCGTTCAATCTGCTCGGGGTCGATGTTCATGCTCACAGGATCCACATCGGCCAGCACCGGCGTGGCCCCTGTATGCAAAATAGCGTTGGCCGTGGCGCAAAAGGTCAGCGGCGTGGTGATGACTTCATCGCCTGGCCCCACACCCGCTGCCAGCAAACTCAAATGCAAAGCCGCAGTGCAGGAGTTAAGCGCCGTCACTTGATCAGCAGGCCATTGCTTGAACGCCGCAAACTGCGCTTCAAAGGCCGCCGTGCGCGGCCCCGTGCCCAGCCAGCCGGATTGGAGTGTGGCCAACACCTCCTGAATTTCAGCATCGGCGATGTCAGGCGCACCAAAGACGATGAAGGGTTGACTCACCATCATGGCTTTAAAACTCAGACGCTTCAAGCGCAGTTTGAGCCACCTTGCGCGCCGGGTTGCCCACGTAAACCGCGTCCGCTTGCGTGTCTTGCACCACCACTGCACCCGCCCCAATAAAGCTGCGCTCTGCTATGCGGATACGGTCACGCAACACCGCGCCCACCCCCACAAAAGCCTGTTCACCCACGGTACTTAGGCCGCCCATGGCCACCTCTGCAGCAACAAAGACATGGTCTGCCAGCGTGCAGTGGTGCGAGACATGCGCCCCACTGCGGATGATGCAGTTGCTGCCCAGGCGTGCAAACGGTTGAATGATGGCGTGCTCATAAATCAGCACGTTCTCACCCAGCTGCAAATCGGGCCACACGCTGGCCCGGCTGGAGACGTAATTAGCGAACGTGTAGCCGCGCTGCTTGGCTTGCTCAAAGCGGGCACGGCGCACGCCGTTGATGCGCTGGTAACCCATGGGGATGATCAAGCGGTAATCCGTTGGTGCAAAGTAATCTTCAAGCTGCTCAAAGGGCACCAAGGGCAAGCCTTCAAATTGGGGCGATGTGATGTAAGCCGCGTCCACGGTAAAGCCCGCCAACTTGGTGTGACTGTCATGGCGCAGGCAGTACGCTATCAATTGGGCTGAATGGGCATGGCCAAAAATGACCACCGGGCGATCATCGGTGAACGGACGCAAAGCAACGTTCATGCGGGTGAATGCGTTTGCAGCCAATCTTTCAAGGCTTCATTCATCCTGACCTGCCAGCCAGCGCCTGTTGCACGGAAGGCCTCCAGCACATCGGGGCTGTAGCGCACGGTCACGGCCTGCTTGGAGTCATCTTTAGTGGTTCCCACAGGGCGGCCTCGCGCTTTGTACACGGCAATGTCTGCGGGCGCATGTGCTCTTGCAAACTCACCGCTCTTGGCCTG
>CANCDA010000265.1 GCA_947374705.1 Comamonadaceae bacterium
CGCGGCTCGCAGGCCAGGGCAATGGCGATTTCCAGCAGGCGGCGCTTGCCGTAGGCCAGCTCACGGGTCACCTGGTTCATCACCTCGGTCAGGTGAAACTGCTCCAGCAGTTGAGCGCAGCGGTCGGACACATCTTTGCGTTGACCCAGCGGCTGCCACCAACGCGCGCCCAAGCCCCGGTGCTGCGAGACGGTGAGCGCCAGGGTCTCTAGCGGCGTGAGCGAATCAAACAACTGGTTAATCTGAAAAGTGCGCACCATGCCGCGCTTGACGCGTTGGTGCGGTGCGAGTTGCGTGATGTCTTGGCCTTCCAGCATGATCTTGCCGGCGCTGGGCTCTAGCACGCCGGTCAGCAGGTTGATGAGTGTGGTCTTGCCTGCGCCGTTGGGGCCAATCAGCGCGTGGCGCGCACCCTTGTGCAGGTTCAGTGTTACGTCGTTGGTGGCGGTGATGCCGCCAAACAGCTTCACCAGGCCTTGCGCACTCAAAACGATGTCGGGTGAACTCATGGCTTGCTCCCTGCATTAGAAGAGAACCACGTCCAGGGGCGCATCAATTTTTGACGGCCCACCAACACCAGAACCACCAAGAACAGACCAATCCAAAACGTCCAGTACTGCGGCGTGATGGCGGAGATCACATCTTGCATCAGCTTGAACACCACCGCACCAGCCACGCCACCGTACAACCAGCCCGTGCCGCCAATCACCAGCAGCAGCATGACATCGGCCGAGCGGTGAAACTCAAACACGTCGATGGAAGCAAACCCGCTGGTTTGCGCCATCAGTGCACCCGCCGCACCAGCGACGCCCGCAGCCACGGTGTACACCACCGCCAAGCGCGACGTGACCGGAATGCCAATGGCCATGGCGCGCAAGCGGTTGTCACGAATTGACGTCAAAGTAGCCCCAAATGGCGAATGCACCAAACGGCGCGCCAGCACAAACAAGAGCAACAGAATCACCAGCGAATACCAGGCTGCCGTCTGTCCCTGCAAGTCAAACTCAAAGCGGCCCAGCAGTGGCCCCATCACCACGCCTTGCAAGCCGTCGGCACCGCCCGTGAGCCAGTCCAGCTTGTTGGCCAGCTCCATCAAAATCAGCGCCACGCCCAGGGTCACCATCAGCCGGGTCAAGTCACTGCCGCGCATGATGGTGAAAGAACACACCGCGCCCAGCAGCGTCGCCACCCCCATGCCAAACAGCAAGCCCACCAGCGGGTCGGGCATGACGAGCTTGGCAAACAGTGCGGCCGCATACGCCCCCATACCGAAGAAAGCCGCATGCCCGAGTGAGACGATGCCGGTGTAGCCCAGCACCAAATCCAGCGACACCGCGAACAGCGCCACGATGGCAATCTCATTGATGATGAGGGAGTGTTTGGCCAAGAGCCAGGGTGAGGCCAGCGCCAGCAGCCACAGCACGGGCTCCCACAGCTTCCAGCGGCGGCTGTGCAACAAAGATTCGCGTGGCGTCATCATGATTTACCCCCTTGGCGCACAAACAGACCCTGCGGACGCCAGATCAAAATCACAATCATCAGGCCGTAAACAATGAAGGCCCCGAGCTTGGGGATGTAGTACTTGCCCGCCACGTCCGCAATGCCCAACAGCAGCGCAGCCAACAGCGGCCCGGTGATCGACGAGGTGCCACCCACCGCCACCACAATCAAAAAATAAATCATGAATTTCAGCGGGAAGGTCGGGTCCAAGCCCAGCACCTCAGCCCCCAGTGCACCACCCAAACCCGCCAGACCAGAGCCCACAGCAAAGGTGGAGAGAAACACCACATTCACATTAATGCCCAAGCCCGCCGCCACGCGCTGATCGTCCACCGACGCCCGCAAGCGACTACCAAAGCGCGTGCGCGCCAACACGTACTGCAAGCCCACCGTGAGCGCAGCACACACGACCACGATAAATAGGCGGTAGTGGCCCATGCCCAGCATCCACGCGCCCTCGCCCAACTCGGTGCGGCCCTTGAGCCAGGGCGGCAGATGCACCATCTGCTGGCTCGACCCCATGAAATAGTCCATGCTGGCCACCGCCATAAAAGTCAGGCCGATGGAGAACAACACCTGGTCCAGGTGCGGCTTGGCGTACATGGGGCGGTACAGCGTGCGTTCCAGCACCGCGCCCAGCAGCGCCACACCAACAAAGGCAATCGGCAAGCACCACAAAAACGGCACATCCCAACGCTGCATCAGCAACACCGTGATGTAGCCCCCCAGCATGGCAAAAGCCCCGTGCGCCAGGTTGATGAAATTCATCAAGCCCATGGTCACGGCCAGCCCCACCGCCAGGATGAACAACAGCATGCCGTAGGCAACGCCGTCAAAGAGAATGGTTAGCATGGTTGGATCTCGGCATCAAACGCTTCGGGTGGGTTGGGGGTGGCTGGATTCTACCGATGGGCAGGGTTGATTAATAAGTGATCCGAGGCCATTTCAAGGCAAAATGATCGCCGATTCTTATTTCAACAACACCGGAGACAGCATGAACACATCAATCAAATCATTGCTCGGCGGCCTCGTGCTGGGCGCGGCCACACTGAGTTCAGCGCAACAAACTGTGCCCATCTTTGGCCTGGTCGAGTTGAGCGGCGCGGGCACCACCTCGGGCACCAATTTTGACAACGGTATCAAGCTGGCGGTCAAGGAGATCAACGCCGCTGGCGGTATCCTCGGGCGCAAGATCAACTACCAGTCCAGCGACACCCAGTCCAACCCCGGCGTAGCCAAGGCGCTGGCTCAAAAGGCGGTCGATCAAAACGCCTACGTGGTCATGGGGCCGGTGTTCTCTGGCTCCATCATGGTGAGCATGGCCGAGACCAAGCGCGCGGATATCCCCAACTTCACCGGTGGTGAAGCCGCAGGCATTACGCAGCAAGGCAACCCCTACATCTTCCGCACCTCCTTCACCCAGGCCACGGCCATGCCCAAGATTGCCAACTACATCCGCGACACCGTCAAGGCCAAGACCGTGGATGTGATTTACGTGAACAACGACTTCGGCAAGGGTGGCCTGGACATGATCAAGAA
>CANCDA010000266.1 GCA_947374705.1 Comamonadaceae bacterium
ATATTCAGGCCGAAGGCGTGGCCGCGGCCTCTCACCTCTCATGCATCGGTGCTACACAAGACACCGTGCGCGAACACCTCAGCATACTCAAAGGCATGGGGGTCAAACGACTGGTGGCTTTACGTGGCGATTTGCCCAGCGGTTACGGCATAGGCGGCGCGTTTCAGTACGCGAGTGATCTGGTGGCGTTTATCCGCGCCGAAACGGGCGATGAATTTCACATCGAAGTTGCCGCCTACCCCGAAGCGCACCCGCAAGCCAAATCACCCGCATCGGACTTGAAAGCCTTTGCCGCCAAGGCCAACGCGGGGGCCAACGCCGCCATTACCCAGTATTTTTACAACGCAGACGCTTACTTCCGGTTTCTGGAAGAGGCCGACGCCTTGGGCATCACCCTGCCCGTGGTGCCCGGCATCATGCCGATTGCGAGCGCCACGCAACTCATGCGTTTCTCGGATGCCTGCGGTGCTGAAATCCCGCGCTGGATTCGCCTGCGCTTGCAAAGCTATGGTGATGACACCGCCTCGATCAAAGCCTTTGGCCTGGACGTAGTGACGGCTTTGTGTGAACAATTGCGTGCAGGCGGCGCACCGGGCCTGCACTTCTACAGCATGAACCAGAGCGCAGCGGTTTTGGAAATCTGCAAGCGATTGAGTCTGTAAAGACGCCCTAAGCCAAATACCCTCGCGGGTTCTGGCTTTGCCAGCGCCAGCTGTCCTGGCACATGGTCTGCAGATCGCGCTCGGCGTGCCAGCCCAAAAGCTTGAGGGCTTTTGACGGGTCGGCGTAGCAGGCGGCCACATCGCCGGGGCGGCGTGGGGCCACGTGGTAGGGCACGGGGCGGCCACTGGCTTGCTCAAACGCAGTCACCATGTCGAGCACGCTGTAGCCCGTGCCCGTGCCCAGGTTCACCGTGAGGCAGTCGGGCGTGGCTTGCAAATACGCCAGCGCTTTGAGGTGGCCCAGCGCCAAGTCCACCACGTGGATATAGTCGCGCACGCCCGTGCCGTCGGGCGTGGGGTAGTCGTCACCCCAAACGTTGAGCTTCTCACGCCGCCCCACCGCCACCTGGGCCACAAAGGGCATGAGGTTGTTGGGCATGTCTTGCGGGTCTTCACCGATCAGGCCGCTGGCGTGCGCGCCGACGGGGTTGAAGTAGCGCAGGATGCCCAGCCGCCAACTCGGGTCACTGCCGTGCAGCTCGCGCAGCATGTGCTCACAGGTCAGTTTGGTTTGGCCGTAGGGGCTGGTGGCGCTCAGGGGGTGAATTTCAGGGATCGGCAGTTGCTCGGGCGTGCCATAGACGGTGGCGGAAGAGCTGAAGATCAGCGTCTTGACCCCGCACTCGCTCATGGCTTGCAGCAGGTTGAGCGTGCCTGCGACGTTGTTGTCGTAGTAACTCAACGGTTTTTCGACCGACTCGCCCACGGCCTTGAGGCCTGCGAAGTGGATGACGGCATTCGCACCGCTGGTTTTTAGCGCCTGCATCAACGCCGTGCGGTCGCGAATGTCACCTTGAATCAGCGTCACGCTTTGGCCGGTGATGCGTTTAATGCGCGCCAACACTTCGGGGTTGCTGTTGCAAAAATTGTCGAAAACGGTGACTTCATGGCCTGCGTTGAGCAGCTCTACGCAGGTGTGGCTGCCGATATAGCCTGCGCCGCCGGTGACAAAAATCATGGTGTGTCCTTTTATCAGCCGCCTGAGTCGAGCGTGAAAGTTGCGTTACGGTCTTGCGCCAGCAGCTTGGTCATCTGGGGCAGGGCCAGTTGCAGCGCAGCTTTGAGGGTGTGCGGCGGGTTAATGACAAACATGCCGCTGGCGGGCAAGCCGGGGCGCGTGGTTTGCCCCTCGGCGTCGGTCAGCAGCTTGCTGGACTTGACGGTGAGCGTGGCGTTGAGCCAGCCCTTGCCCGCCTTGGTGGCCAAGGTCTTGAGCTTGCGTGGCAAATCATGTGCTTGCGGGCGCGGGATGATGGGGTACCAAACCACATAGCAGCCGACAGCAAAGCGTTTGACGGCATCGGCAACCATGACGGGCACGCGGTCGTAGTCGTCTTTCAACTCATAGCTGGGGTCGCAAAACAGCAGGGCACGGGGTGTAGGCGGGGGCAAGAATTTTTTGATGCCCTCAAACCCGTCTTCGCGCAGCACGGCGACTTGGCGGCCCGCCTCCAATTGCGCGATGTTCGCGCTGAGCGTTTTGGCGTCGGTCGGGTGCAGCTCAAACAGTTTGAGCTTGTCCCGGTCACGCCCGGACATCAAGTTTTGGATGATGAAGGGCGAGCCGGGGTACACCTTGTGGCTGCCCGGCGTGTTGAAGCTGGCCACCATGTCCAGGTAGTTTTTCAAGGCGGGGGCAAGGCCAGCAGGGCCGAGCTTGTCTGCCAAATCCTTGGGCAGCTTGGTGGGTGACAGCAAGCCGGTGAGCCGCAAGAGGCCGTCAGCCGCTTCGCCACTGGTGTCAGCGTAGTCCCCATCCAGCCGGTACAAGCCGGCCCCGGCGTGGGTGTCGAGCAGGGTCATCACCGAGTCTTTCTCGATGAGGTGTTTGAGAATGGCAATCAACACCGTGTGCTTGAGCACATCGGCGTGGTTGCCTGCATGGAAGGCGTGGCGGTAACTGAACATGGGCCTATGTTAACGGGGATGGGCATGAATGTTGCATTGATGTTTAGGCCGACTCGTCTAGACCGGCGAATAATCCATCATTCATCATCTCAAGGAGCGACATATGAAATTTTCAGACTTGGCAAGATGTCTATCCCCGACCCCTGTTGGTAGGCTGGTGGCGGCATTCGTGCTGGCCGTTTCGGCGCTGTTCTGCGCGGGCGCGGCCCACGCCGCCTACCCAGATCGCCCGATCCAGGTCATCCTTTCCTTCCCGCCCGCAGGGGCTTCGGACATATTGGCGCGCGCCATCGGGCAAAAGCTGTCAGAGGCGCTGGGTCAGCCGGTGGTTGTCGAAAACCGGCCTGGCGCGTTTGGCAATATTGGCCTGAGCTTGGCGGCCAAGGCTGCGCCGGATGGCTACAC
>CANCDA010000267.1 GCA_947374705.1 Comamonadaceae bacterium
GACGGCGGCGTTCAATCACAAGGGGGGTCATTTCGACATGGGGCGCGGGTAAAAGCTGATGTAAGTTTCCTTGAATATAGTCGCTTACCCTAATGCAACTATTGCATAAATTCCTAAAATCCAAGTATTGGCGATCCGCACGTGCTGTGCGGGTCTAAGCCCCCGTTTTTTAACTCTAAGGCATCCCCATGAACGCTCCTCAAATGCAAGGCTTGAACCTCAATGCCCCAAGCCATGTCAAAAACGCCAAGCTGCTGGCCTGGGTGGCCGATATGGCCGCACTGTCCAAGCCCGATCGCATCCAATGGTGCGACGGCAGCGATGCCGAATACCAGCGCATGTGCGCCGAGCTCGTCAGCTCAGGCACTTTCATCAAGCTCAATGAGACCAAGCGCCCCAACAGCTTTTTGGCCCGCTCAGACCCCAGCGACGTAGCCCGCGTAGAAGACCGCACCTTCATCTGCTCTGTGAAAAAAGAGAACGCTGGCCCGACCAACAACTGGGTTGACCCCAAAGACATGCGCGCCCTGCTGCAAACCGGCCAGGCCGATGGCACGTCCGCCCTGTTTGACGGCTGCATGAAGGGCCGCACGCTGTACGTGGTGCCCTTTTCCATGGGCCCGCTGGGCTCGCCCATTGCCCACATCGGCGTGGAGCTGACCGACAGCGCCTATGCCGCCGTCAACATGAAGCTCATGACCCGCATGGGCAAGCCCGTGCTGGACGTACTGGGCGTGGACGGCGACTTTGTGCCCTGCATGCACACCGTGGGTGCGCCGCTCCAACCCGGCCAGGTCGATGTGAAGTGGCCCAGCAACAAGACCAAGTACATCGTGCACTACCCCGAAACGCGCGAAATCTGGAGCTACGGCTCAGGCTACGGCGGCAATGCGCTGCTGGGCAAAAAATGTTTTGCGTTGCGCATCGCCTCCATCATGGGTCAAGCGGCAGCGGGTGGCCCAAAGGGCAGCCCCGGTTGGCTGGCCGAGCACATGTTGATCTTGGGTGTGACCTCGCCCGCGGGTAAAAAATACCATGTGGCAGCGGCCTTCCCCAGCGCCTGCGGCAAAACCAACTTCGCCATGCTGGTGCCACCAGCTGGTTTTGAGGGCTGGAAAGTCACCACCATTGGTGACGACATTGCCTGGATCAAACCCGGTGTCGATGGCCGCTTGTACGCCATCAACCCCGAGGCGGGCTACTTTGGCGTGGCCCCGGGCACCAATACCCTGACCAACCCCAACTGCATGGCCAGCTTGGACCGTGACGTGATTTACACCAACGTGGCCCTGACCGATGACGGCGACGTCTGGTGGGAGAGCATGAGCGCACCCCCCGCCCACGCCATCGACTGGCAAGGCAAGGACTGGACGCCCGAGATTGCCAAGCAAACCGGCGCCAAAGCGGCTCACCCCAATTCCCGCTTCACCGTGGCCGCCACCAACAACCCCGCCATTGATTCGGCTTGGGACGACCCAGCCGGTGTGCCGATTGACGCCTTCATCTTTGGCGGCCGTCGCACCACCACCGTGCCGTTGGTGACCGAGGCGCGCAACTGGGACGAAGGCGTGTACATGGCCGCCACCATGGGCTCGGAGACCACCGCCGCCATCGTCGGCCAAGAAGGCGTGGTGCGGCGTGACCCCTTCGCCATGCTGCCCTTCACCGGTTACAACATGAGCGACTACTTCCAGCATTGGCTCGAAATGGGCGAGAAGCTCGCCACCACCGGTGCCACCCTGCCGCGCTTCTTCACCACCAACTGGTTCCGTAAGGGTGAAGACGGCCAATTCGTCTGGCCCGGTTACGGCGAGAACATGCGCGTGCTCAAGTGGATGATCGACCGCATCGAAGGCAAGGCCCAAGGCAACGAGCACGCCTTTGGCGTCAGCCCCACGTTTGAAGAAATCAACTGGCAAGGCCTGAACTTCACGCCCGAGCAGTTCGCCACCGTCAGCGACATTGACCGTGACGCCTGGCTCAAAGAGCTGGAGCTGCACGCAGCCCTGTTTGAGCAACTGTCCTACAACCTGCCTCAAGCTTTGCGCGACACCAAGGCACGCATTGAGCAGCGGCTCGCGGCGGCCTAAGCCCAAGCTTGCCCGTTGGATTTTCGCGCAGGCGGCAATTCAGCGGGCAGACAACGACGCCGTTAATTGATGCCACCGACCGTCGGCATGTTGAAACAGCCCAATGCGCAAGTGATGATTGCAGGCGCGGGCCCCGTGGGCTTGTTGACGGCCTTGGTGCTGGCGCAGCGCGGCGTGTCGTGCGTGGTGTTGGAGGCCGAACCCGGCCTCACCCAAGATCTTCGTGCAGGCACCTTTCACCCGCCCACGCTGGAAATGCTCAACCAAGTCGGGGTGACGCAGGCCATGCTGGCCCTGGGCATTCAGGTGCCGCGTTGGCAATCGTGTGACCTGGCCCATGGCCTAGTGGCCGAGTGGGATTTGGGACTGCTCAAAAACGACACCCCCTACCCCTTTCGTCTGCATTTGGAGCAGCACCGCTTGACCCCCATCTTGATGGACAAGCTCCGGGCCTACCCGCAGGTAAAGGTCTTGTTCAACCACAGTTTCGAATCACTCACGCAAAACGCCGACGATGTGACGGTGCGCGTGGCGACCCCGGAGGGCATCGCCACGTGGCGCACCCCCTGGTTGGTGGCGGCAGACGGTGGCCGCAGCCAGGTGCGCAAGTCGGCCGAGATTGAGTTTGCTGGCTACACCTGGCCCGAGCGCTACAGCGTGATCAGCACCAGGTTTGACTTTGGCCAACTGGGCTACACCGAGAACGCCTACATCAGCGACCCCGAACAATGGGTCGCGGTGTTCAAGATGCCTGATCTTGGCCCGCCCGGTTTGTGGCGTATGACCTTGCCCGTCGCGCAAGACGTGCCCGACGACGTGGCCATGGCGGGCCCGTATGCGCAACACGCCATCCGTCGGCTCACCGGCGCAGGCTCCGAGGTGATGTACCCCCTGGTGCACCAAAGCATTTACAGCGTGCACCAACGCGT
>CANCDA010000268.1 GCA_947374705.1 Comamonadaceae bacterium
AGCGAGTTGGCCCGTGATGGCTTGGCGTGTGAGCAGCGCGCAATGCAAGGCGACGACAGCGTTCGGGTTGAGCCTGAAAGCAACATCCCCTTCATCGCCCAGCAACTCGCCACCTCAAGCGGCCCCATCATCGCCGCCACCGACTACGTGCGCGCCGTGCCTGAAACGGTGCGCGCCTTCATCCCAGAAGGCCGACGCTTCATGACCCTAGGCACCGATGGCTTTGGCCGCAGTGACACGCGCGCAGCGCTGCGGGCTTACTTCCAAGTTGATGCGGCCAGCATCGTGCGGGCGGCACTGCATACACTTGGGTGAGCACTTAACCCTGAAGCACTCCATCACTACCCATGCAACTTAAACCCAACGCCCTCAAACACGCCCTGGCCCACAAGCAGGTGCAGATCGGACTGTGGACCTGCCTGTCCAGCGCCTACTCCACCGAGCTGCTCGCGGGCTCAGGCTATGACTGGCTGACGCTGGACATGGAGCATTCGCCCAATGACCTGCGCGGCGTGCTGGCCCAAATGCAGGCCCTGGGTGGCTACGACGTGGAGCCCGTGGTGCGCCTGCTGCGCTTTGACAAAGACCTGGTCAAACAGTACCTGGACTTGGGTGCGCGCACCCTGGTGCTGCCCAATATCGAGAGCGCCGACGAGGCGCGCGCCATTGTGCAAGCGGTGCGCTACCCAAAATCTGAGGGTGGCGGCATTCGCGGCGTGGCGGGCTTGCAGCGCGCCAACCGCTGGGGCCGCGTGCCCAACTACCACCGCGACGCCGAGCACGAGCTGTGCATCCTGGCGCAGATCGAATCAGCCAAAGGCGTGGAGAACGCAGCGGCCATTGCAGCGGTGGACGGCATTGACGGCTTCTTCGTCGGCCCCTCAGACCTGGCGGCCAGCCTGGGCCACATCAACCAACCCATGGAGCCCGTGGTGCAGCAGGCCATTGCGCAAGCCCTGGCTGCGGCCAGCGCCGTGGGCAAAGGCTGCGGCATTCTGGCGCGCAACGAAGTGGAGGCGCAGCGCTACACCGAGATGGGCTATTCGATGATTGGCCTGGGCTCCGACCAAGGGCTGCTGGCCAAGGCCAGCGATGAGTTGGTGGCGCGGTATCGGGCTTTGTGCCCTGATTGGCACCCGAAGGCGTGACCCTGACTTTGGCTCGCCGCTCAATCAAACACCTATCACGTCCCGCACCGCTGTCAGTTGCCGTCGGGACACCAGCAGCAACTCTTCCACCCCGTTGAGCCGCACGGCCCAGCCCTCTCCCTCTTGAGAGTCAAAGTGCTTTTCCAGTGCACGCACTGCACGCCGTGCGACCAGGGCGTTGCGGTGGATGCGCATGAAGTGCGTGGGGTGTTTTTCTTCCAGATCGCTGATGGTGCCGTCCAAAATATAGCGCTTGGCCAGGGTACGCACGGTGATGTACTTCAGCTCGGCTTTGAGGTAGATCACCTCGCTCAAGGGCACGCGCTCAGTGCGGCCTCGCTCCTGAATCACCAAAACTTCTTCAGGCGAATCAGGCTCCAGTCCTTTAGTGGCTTGCGCAAGACGCTCCACTTTTTGTAGCGACTTTTGCAACCGCTCTAAACGCACGGGCTTGGTCAGGTAGTCCACCGCTTCAAGTTCAAACGCCTGTACCGCGTGCTCGGCATGGGCCGTGACAAACACCACGGCGGGGGCTTGGGGCAGGGAGCGCAGGGTTGCCGCCAAAGTCAGACCATCCGCACCCGGCATGTGAATGTCCAGCAGCACCACGTCCACCGGCTGGCGGCGCAATTGCTCGATAGCCTGTGTGGCATTAGCCGCTTCGCCTTCGACGCGTGCTGCGGGTGATTGGCAGTCGCCTAACAGAGTACGCAGGCGGGCTCGGGCCAGCGTTTCGTCATCCACGATCAGCACCTTCAATGCTCTGTTCGATGTCGTGGTGGCTGTCATAGTCAAGGTCATGTTGGCACCTCTATACGCACTTGAAACACACCGTCACGAAACGCACTTTGGAACTGCCCCTGCACGTCGTGCAGCAGGCGCAAGCGGGTTCGCACGTTCTCCAGCGCCACGCCGTTACCCGGTGCGCCAGGCCCGGCGGGCACGGTGTTGCTCACCTTCACCACCACCGTGGAGCCTCGTCGCTCGGTTGATATTTTGATGTCCGCCCCTTGGGCACTCGGCTCCACGCCATGGTGCACGGCGTTCTCCACCAAAGGTTGCAACAGCAGCGGGGGCAAGCGGGCGATTTCAGCCCGAGGGTCGAGCGACCACGCCACACGCAGCCGCGCCCCAAACCGCACCTGCTCAATGGCCAGGTAGCGCTGAGCCAGGGTGATCTCTTGCCCCAGCGTGACCGAGGCGTCCTGGTCTGCCAAAGCGTGGCGAAAGAGGTCGCTCAAATCCTCCAGCAAAGCTTCCGCCTTGGCGGGCTCAGCGCGCACCAAGGCAATGGCGCTGTTGAGGGTGTTGAACAAGAAGTGGGGGCGGATGCGTGCCTGCAACTCCTGCAAACGCGCCGTGGTGGCCGCTGGCATTTGGCCCCGCGCCCGCAAAGCCAAGGCAGCCACCAGCGCGGCTGACAGCAACGCGCCCGAGAAAGCACAGGCCCACCACGGTGCGGGTACCAGCAACCCCGCCATGAACAGCATGCCGCAGCCATACAGGCCCGCCAGCGCACCCAGCAACACGCCCACAACATACTGCGCCTTCAAGGGCAGGCGGGCCAGTACCCGCTTACAAGCGCAAGCCACAACCAACCAAACCACAGTAGCCGCAAAGGCCCCCCCGGTGATGAGTGAAAGCCGTGCCAGCCAGTCCAGCACCGATGACGCGCCAAACATGGCCCCCACCGCCACCACAGACTCTACAAACAGCACCGCGCGCAGGGCCACCCCCACCGAGCAGGCATCAAACACGGGCGGGCGCACCGTCGCGGGCGGGGGCGCTTCGGGTGGTTCGTCCTGGAAGGTCGATAAAATTCGGGTGTCTTGCATAGCCCAATTATTGGTGAAGTAGCGCGGGCT
>CANCDA010000269.1 GCA_947374705.1 Comamonadaceae bacterium
CCGAGGTGCCAGTGGCGATGATGTCGCCGGGCAGCAGCGTCATGGCGGCGGACATGGTTTCGATCAAAGTGGGCACGTCAAAAATCAGCTGCGAGATGTGGGCGTTTTGACGCGGCTCGCCGTTCACCCAGGTCTGCATGGCCATGTCGGTGGGGGCTTCGTCGCGGCTGGTGATCCAGGGGCCGAGCGGGCAAAAACCGTCGAGCGATTTGCCCAAAAACCACTGGGCGTGGTTCTTTTGCAGGTCCCGCGCGGTCACGTCGTTCATGGCGACAAAGCCGAAAACGTGGTTCATGGCGTTGGCCTTGCTCACGTGGCGGCAGGTGGTGCCGATGACCACGCCGATTTCACCCTCGTAGTCCACCGAACTAGTGTGCTTGGGGTTGAAGCGAATGGGGTCGGTCGGGCCTGACAAGGTGGTCGTGGCCTTGGTAAATATCTGGGGAAACTCGGGGATGGCCGAAGCTGCACCGCTGGTGGCGTTGAAGCCGCTCTTGTCGAACTCCAGCGCATGGTCGTGGTAGTTTTTGCCCACGGCAAAAGGGTTGCGCAAAAAGGCCGACAGGGGCGCGAGGAACTTAACGCTGGACAAGGCCACGCGCTCGGTCACAGCGGCGCTGAGCTGGGCTGCGGTGACACCCTGCTGGATGATGGCCAACACCGGGTTGGGGTGCGCACCCAAATCACCACCGACCAGAGCGGCTTCTTGTTTTTGTTCATCAATGAGGGCGAGGCGGACATTGCCAGCCACGGATACGCGTGCGAGTTTCATGGGGTCTCCTAATCAATCAAAAATAATCATTCACCAACGCGGATTATCTCAAGCCACAGAACGCCAAGGCACACCTTTGCTCACACCTCAATGCGCGTGGGCCATGGGCATCACCGCCACAGGCACTTTGAGCACCAGCGTGCTCTGTACCCCTTTGGCGTCTTTGAACACCAGCGTCAGGGGCACGGTGCTGTCTTTCTTCAAAGCGGTTTTCAAATCCATCAGCATCACGTGGTAGCCACCGGGCTTGAGCTCCACCGTTTTGCCCGCAGGCAAGTCCAGCGCGGGCACGGCGCGCATCTTCATCACGTCGCCTTCCAGCTTCATCTCATGCACCTCGGCCACACCCGCCACGGGCGAGGAGACAGAGACCAGCTGCGCGCCGTCTTTGGCGATGAGTTTCATGAAGGCGCCGGTGGCCATCTGGCCTTGCACCGAGGCGCGCACCCAGGCGTCTTTGACTTCGACGGTTTGGGCGAAGAGCGTGGTGCTGCTGAGGGCCAGGGCGGTGATGAGGGTTTGGAGTTTCATGGTGTGACTTTCTTTGGGGTTCAGTGCTGATGCCCGCCCTGGCCCGCAGGCCCGGATGGGATGATTTCAAGCAGCACAGCGGGGAATTTCAGGCCTTTTGTCGCGACGCCTTGCGTTGGGATTTGCGACCAATCGTTACGGCCAGTCTCGCAGGTTTGCAGCACTTTGAACCACAGCGGCTGCGCGTCTTTGGGCAAGCCACCGCGCAGCACGAACTCGTCGAAGAAGGCGTCGGGCAAGGCATTTTCTCTGGAAGACGCCGTCCAGGTGATTTCACCCCCATCAATAGTCAACACCCAACCCGGCTTGGGTTGGGGCTTGGCCCCTTGAAAGCCGGGCGGTATTCGCACGGTGATGCCGATGGTGGGCGAGCCTTGGCAGCCATGGCTCACGCGCAGCACCGCCTTGTAGTTGGCCCCAGCCAGGGCCACGGGTTCGTCTAGGGCAACATGGGCCCATACGGCTGTATCGCAAAAAAATAGCGCGTGCGCGGCTATTAATTTCAGAGCAAATTTCATGGGGAAGTTTCTCTTCAAGAGTTTAGAAATCATGTTTCACCTCGATCACGTAAGTACGCTTGGGGTAGGGATGGAAGTTCCAATATTCTTCATTCGTCAGGTTGTCGATGCCCATGGCCACCATGGTTTTGGGCGCGACGCGGTAGCGGGTGCGCAGATCCAAAATCAAATAGCGGCTGGCCCCTTGGTAGGCGAAGCCGTTGACGTCTGAGTTGTTGAGTTGCGAATACTGGTCGCCGCTGTAACGCACGCCCAGTGAGGCACTTCGCTGGTCGTCAAAGCGGTAGCTGACCAGCGCTGTGGCGCGCCACACGGGCACACGCGGCTGAAACTTGCCAACGCTGTCGGGCAGTGCCGCGTTGGCGACGGTGCGCGAGTCGGCGTAGGTGATGCTGCCAGAAAAATCCAGCCCTTTAGCGAGCACATCGTTACCCTGGTAAGCCACTTCAACACCCTGGGTAGTGATGGCGTCCACGTTTTGCACGCGTGAGACGGTGGTCGAGCCGGGGATGAGTTGCGAGTAAAGTGAGTCCGTCACATCTTCGTTGAACAGCGTCAGGCGCAACAGGCCATTGCCCATGTCCTTCTCCAGGGACAACTCTGTGGTCCATGATTTTTCAGGACGCAACGTGGGGTCGTTGATGAAGGACAGGTTGGCGTTAGAGGTCGCGCCATACAACTCCTGCACGGTGGGCATGCGCACAGCGCGGCCTGCCGAGGCTTTGAACACCGTGTCGCCCGACCATTGGTAGGCCAATGCGCCTTTGGGGGACACGTAGGTTTCATTGCGACCGTCATAGTCCAGCGGGGTGGAGCCCAACAGGCGAGTGAAGCCGCCCGTGGCGCTCCAGTTCTCTACGCGCGCGCCCAGCACCGTCTTCCACTTCGGCGCAAAACGCCAGGTGTCTTGGCCGTAGACACTTTGCAGTTGTGTCTTGCCGCCCACGTCGCTTAGGGTGGTGCCGGGGGCATCTGTCAGCCAGTTGCCCGCGATGCTGGATTTGAGGATGCGCAGCGTGTAGTTGTCTTGCTGAAAACCAAAGTCCACGGTGTGTGCGCCCTTCACGCCCTCGGGCCGCCAAATACCCTTGGCCGCCAAGGTCGTCCATCCCGTGCCGTTCTGGTTGGTGATGCTACCCGGTCCGCCGCTCAAGCTGGTGCTGACGGGGCTGGCCGTGGTCGATGC